>JAMOPZ010000191.1 GCA_027064245.1 Campylobacterales bacterium | reverse complement strand
GGATATGCTCATATTGGTGCTACTATAGCATTGTGTTTGGTTTTATATATTAGACCAGATAAAAATAAAATTAAAAAGGATATACCATAAATGTATGATAATAAAATAGATGAAATAACTAAAAAGATAAAACTATTAGAAGATGAATTATTAGAAGAGTTTAAACAAAAAGAGCAAGAGTTTTTTTATAAAATAGAGAATGAAAAAGTTAAATTTGAAGACAGAATTATTAAAGATGGAAAATCAAAAGTGATTAGCTCTATAAAGTATTTATCTTCATTTCCAATAGGTGTAATTTTAACTATCCCTTTTATATGGGGTATGATGATACCTGCATTATTAGCTGATATATCTGTAACAATTTATCAATATATCTGTTTTCCAGTATATAAAATACCAAAAGTAAGAAGAAAAGATTATGTAATAATGGATAGATATAATCTATTTTATTTAGATAAAGTTGAAAAAATCAATTGTTGGTATTGTGAATATTTTAATGGTGTAATAGCTTATGTAAGAGAAGTTGGAGCAAGGACTGAACAATTTTGGTGTCCTATAAAACATTCAAAACTACTAAGAGATAAACACTCAAGATATGATAATTTTTTTGATTTTGGGGATTATAAAAAATATAGAGAAGAGTTAGAAAAAAGAAGAAGTAATTTTAAAGATTTAAAGGAGTCAAAATAGATGTATGAAAATATAAAAAATAATAGTTTAGATATACCATACAATGCAAGGATATTTGCAGTAGCTGATGTATTTGATGCCCTAACTTCAAAAAGACCATATAAAGAGCCTTTTAGTTTAGAACAAAGTTTAAAGATTATAAAAGATGGGACTGGAACTCATTTTGATAAAAATGTAGTAAAAGCTTTTGAAGAGATTTATAAAAAAATATATTATGATATTTTTGATATAAGTTCATCTGAACTTGAAAAAATATTTTATAAAAGCATTAAACCTTATTTTATAGTATAATCCAATAAAAACTTTCTCTTCAAGAAGAGGTTAAATTTTAGAGTTTTTTAAGATTTTTTTAATAACTTTAAAATTTTAAGTAACTTAATTCAATCTTAGTAATTTAATTACAAAACAAGTATATATTTGTTACAATTATAAAAACTAAAAATGGGTATTAAGCAATGTCGATTAAAGATAAAATGAATGAATTAAAAAAAGAGTTACTTTTAGAAGAAGCTTCAAAGATGTTTGAAGAAGTAGGTTATGAGCAAATGAAGGTAGCTAATTTAGCAAAAGCTGCCAAAGTATCTGTAGGCACTATCTATGCGATATTTAATTCAAAAGAAGAGTTGTATTTTTCTTATTTGGAACATCAAATAAATAATTTTTTTAAAGAGTTAGAAGGTAAGGTTACCAATAATTCATCGCCAAATGAAAAAATAAAAATTTTTATAGAGCTAAAATTTTCATACTATACTCAAAAGAAAAAAGCAATAGAAAAAAGTGCTACAAATAATCCACTCTTTTTCAATACCTTAGCACGAGAGCATAGCAAAGCATTTGAGAAAATTTATCTTTTTTTGCAAGAGTGCTTTATAGAGCTAAATCCAAAAATTCATAAAGAAAAAGCTACAAGAATGGCATTTGCAATAAATGGTTTTAGTGATGGATATATTAGTCTATGGCTTGAACTTAATGATAATTTAATGGATAAAGTTGATGAAGTATCTAAACTGTTTATATCTATGATAGAGAGTTGCAAATGAACACAACAAATTACAAAAAAAATATAGCTGGTAAATTAGCCAATGGATTTATAGAACATCCACTTACATTTATGCTTAGTGTATTTATCATCGTTATGGGGTATATAACTTTACAAATATCCCCAAGAGAGGCAAACCCTCAAATAGTTGTAGCTGGTGGAGCAGTTATTGTTCCATATCCAGGGGTAAAAGCGGACAAAATTCAAAAAGTGATAGTTGAGCCACTTCAAAGAAGACTAAGAGAAGTTGAAGGGGTTGAAGATATTTATGGAATTGCAAAAGATAATGTAGCAATAATAAATGTCAAATTTTTCTTAGGTCAAGCAAGAGATGAAGCAAATTTTAGACTTTATAATAGTGTAATGAGAAATATTGATATTTTACCAAAAGGTGTTGTACCAATAGTAAAAACTATGGATATTGATACAGATGTTGCTATTGCTTCTATTGCTTTGTATCCAAAAGATAAGTCTGTATCTATGACAAAGATATATCAAATAGCTACAAATTTGCAAACCAAAATTAATCGTATCGAAAATATAGCTTTAACACATCTAGTAGGTAAAAGAAAACCACAATACAATATTGAAGTAGATCTTAGTAAGCTAAGTGGTTATCATCTATCTTTGGGGCAAGTTATAAAATCTGTCAAATCATTATGTACAAAAGTACCAGATATAAATGGAGCAACAAATGATAATAAAC
>JAMOPZ010000190.1 GCA_027064245.1 Campylobacterales bacterium | reverse complement strand
AGGTTTCCCCTCAGCTTTTAATTCCTGAGCCATTCTAGCTTCAGCTGCAGCTATTGCTTCATCTGTAAGTTGTACTTTTGAAACAAATTGTGGAATATTTTTTTCAGGTTTTCCAAGTCTATGAAGCTCTATATTTAACTTTTCAATATCAGCAATAATTGCTTTATTTTCAGACTCAATAAAATCTGCTGATAGATCTTTATAAGATATAACAGTTGGTTTCATAGATGCAGCATGCATAGCAACTTTTTTAAGTAAATCAACAGTTTTCTCTTTTGCATCATCATTACAAGTAGCTGCTAAAATAACACCAACTTTACCTAAATGAACATATCCATTTACTATACCATTATCAGTAGATACTGTTACCATTTTTCTAGCAACAATATTTTCACCTATTGTAGCAATATTTGTATTTAGGTACTCTTCAAAATTTACACCATTTATTTCTGTTTTATTTAACTCTTCAGTACAACTTACACCTGTAGCTTGTACATGTGCAGTTATATTTGAAACAAGATTTAAAAAGTTTTCATTTTTTGCAACAAAGTCTGTTTGAGAGTTGATCTCTGTCATTGTTGCTTTTGTGTTATCATCATTGATTAAAATAGAGATTAACCCTTCTGCTGCTACATTTGAAGATTTTTTAGCAGCTTTTGAAAGTCCTGCTTCTCTTAAATGTTTAATAGCCTCATCAATATTACCATCACAAGCATTTAATGCTTTTTTACAATCAAGCATACCAGCACCTGATTTTTCTCTTAACTCTTTGATTAGTTTTGGAGTTGCACCTGCCATTATTTTGCCTCTTCTGTAGATTCTTCTTTTGCAGCTTCTTTTGCTACTTCTGCTTTAACTTCAGCAACTTCAGCTTCTGTTACCTCTAATTCTTCACCATTTTCTTCTGCTAACATAGCTTTACCTTCGTTCATTGCTGCTGCAAACTCTGTACAGAAAAGTTGGATAGATCTAATTGCATCATCATTTCCTGGAATTGGAAAATCAACAAGATCTGGATCACAGTTTGTATCAAGTGGTGCATAAACTTTAATTCCAAGTCTTCTAGCTTCTAAAATAGCAATTTTTTCTTTAACTGCATCAATTACAAACATCATATCAGGAAGATCTTTCATATCTTTGATACCACCTAGGTAATCTTCTAGTTTAGATTCTTTTCTAGTAAGCATTAATGCTTCTTTTTTAGTAAGTAAGTCTAATTGACCCTCTTCTCTCATTTTTTTAATAATTTCTAATTTTCTAATAGATTTTTTCATTGTTGGGTAGTTTGTAAGCATACCACCTAACCATCTATGATTTACATAAGGCATACCACAAGAGATTGCTGCATTTTTTACAGCTTCGCTAGCTTGTTTTTTAGTACCAACAAAAATCATTGTTTTACCTTTTGCTGCTTCATCTCTAACTAAAGTATATGTATATCTAAAGTATCTTAATGTTTTTTGTAAATCTATAATATAGATATTTTTTCTTACACCAAAAATAAATTTTTTCATTTTTGGATTCCATCTTCTTGTTTGATGTCCGAAGTGTACACCACACTCTAATAAGTCTTTCATTGTTACCATAATTGTTCCTTCTTTTGCCTTTTTGGCAGATTATTTTAGGGGTTTCTTCCTCTGTAGTCATTCACAAACAAAACTGTTTGCAACCCTTTTTAAGAATTACTACATGTGAGATTTCACAATAAACAAAATATATAATGTCTAAAGGAGTTGCGATTTTATCTAAAATTATATTAAATATTTATTAAATTTTTATAGATATAATGCTAAAGCATCTGCTAAAAGAAAATTACAATTAAAAGCTATATTATCTTTTATATATATTTTTTTCTCATTTTCTAATATTTTAATTTTTTTTAATTGAGCTTTATCTAAAATATTAAGATCTACTCCAACATCACTTCTAAAACCTAATAATATCTTTTCTATTAATATATCATTAGATGATAAAGTTTCAATATCCTCA
This sequence comes from Campylobacterales bacterium, assembly GCA_027064245.1. GTDB lineage: Bacteria > Campylobacterota > Campylobacteria > Campylobacterales > Arcobacteraceae > JAIOSF01. The sequence goes on along the minus strand of JAMOPZ010000190.1, from coordinate 455 downwards.
TACTTTAGAGGATTTTGAATATAACTTTGTACATTATTATTACTATAATATCGTTTAAAATCTACCATACCAACTGCACCAGAGCCTATACCTAGATACTCTTTATATTCCCAATACCCAAGATTGTGTTTTGATCTACTATCTTTTTCTTTTGCAAAATTTGATATCTCATATTGAGTAAAGCCTAGATCTTTTAATTGATTAAAAAGATAATTTACTAAATCTATATTTTCCACTTTATATTGTGGTGTTTTATAAAACTTTGTATTTTCCTCTATAGTAAGGCTATAGCAACTTATATGATCTATTGGAAGTTGTTTTATAATATCTAAATCATATTTTAATAACTCTTTTGTATCAAGTTTTGTATCATAAATAATATCTAAATTTATATGTTGAAACCCTATATCATATGCATTAGCTATAGCTTGTATTGCTTGATCTTTTGTATGATT
>JAMOPZ010000189.1 GCA_027064245.1 Campylobacterales bacterium | reverse complement strand
GATATAATTGATGAATGGTTATTTGGGTGAGTTTAAACAAAGGTACCAAACTTCCCATAGAAATTTCAAGAGTTTAAAAAATCTCCTTTTTCTGGTATCGCCCCTTAAAGTTAGCTTAAATGATATAATAACTAAAAAAACTAGTCTCATACTTCGCCATTAAGCTACCTAAAAATATTTCTTCAATCTAATCTTTTAATAAAGCCTTTTGTATCATTAAGAGCAATTAAATTGTAAACTCTCTTTGAATTACTAGTAAAATCATATGTTCCATAGAAATTGATAAAATTCCAATATATTATTGAGCTATTTTTGATAGCTTTTAAAATATCATTTTTTTCAGTTTGATTTTTAGCTTGTTGTAGTTTTTTAGTGATATACAGATAGTTCCAAAGAATGATAGCATTTTGAATTAATCTTTTGGAGTTATTAGCGATATTTTGTTCTTCAACTGTAGAGACTGTATATTCCTGATTGTTTCCAAAGAAAACTGCTTTAGAGAATTTATTTGAAGCCTCTACTTTATTGAGCTGCTTTTCAATTCTTTGCCTTAACCCAACATCATCAATATAATTGAGTAAAAAATCTGTTTTTATAATCTTTCCATATTCTTTTAATGCAGCATGTAATTTATGTTGTTTGGAATATGATGTAAGTCTTTTAAGTAACTGCGTTGCAGTAGTTTTTCTTTCTCTTATAGTGATGGCAAATCTTAAAATATCATCCCAATTATCTTTTATCTTTTGAGTGTTTATTTTTCTATTTGGTGTAAGTTTATAACCTAAATTATGATAATGTTTAGGCGTATGAAATCCATATAGATATTGCTTTTTAAAGTTCTTGATTCTAGGACCAAAATTAAAGCCTAATATATCGGTTAACCCAAATATAATCTCTGTATATCCATGGGTATCGCTTGAGTGTATTGAAGATTTTACAGTTTCATTATGAAGAAGTCCATCAATAACATAACCCGATTCTCTTTCATTTACATTGATAACTTTGGAATGAAATAATCTATGAGATTCGTCTATAAATGTATATGCAACTACACCTTTATTTGCTCCAAAATATTTACTAGAATATCCTGCATTTGTGGAGTCAATACTAGTATCTAGCGTATATTTCTGACCATCACTTGATGTATGATTTTCACTAATATTATGTCTCATATGTTTAACAATCTCGAGATTATCCAAATATGCAACTATCTTATCATTTGCTTCTTGAGTATTTTCCTCTGTAAAATACCATATTTTAGTATTGTCTAATTGGTTTTCACTTATCCCTTTTGAGATTTTACCCATTTTTGGTAAAGATAGATTACAACCATAACCAAGTATTGAAGCTATTAATAACTTATGATTTTGTTTTTTACTAGATTTATTAAAGTGATGAAATGATGATAAAAAATCTGTCTCTTTATTGATAGAATTTAATAAGTCAATAATTGATAAATACTCATCATGGGGGAAATATTTTGCAAGAGTATTTTTCTCTTCATCTTCGCTTTTATCAAGCTTTGGAGTTTTTAAAATAAAAGAGCTGTCATTGGAAGTAAAGTAAGTATTAAAGCCTTTACTGATATTTTCATTAGTGATTTTATAGCTCTGTTCAACTTTAGTTTCAACTGTTTTAATAAAAGTGTCAAACTCTTTTAAATACACCATCTCATGTTTTTTCAATAATATATCTTTATCTTTTTCCCACTTTTCTTTTGGAATCATATAATCATCAAAGTTTTTATATCTATATGAATATTTTAGATTTAATGTTCCATTTTTAATAGCATCGCTCACATGAAAGAATAAGAGTATTTTATAAAGAGATATTCTAAATTTATCTCCATCAAATATGGCTATTTTTTCTTCATCATCTAAAAATGAATCTGGTGCTTTATTTGTTATATTTGAATTATCTCTAAAATAGTTAATAGCTTCTATAATATCTTTATTTGAAGATTTTTCATCAAACTCTATCTCTTTTAAAACACCTGAAAATCTACCTTGCATTGATACAGATTTACTTTCAATAAAATCATATTTCTTATCTAAAGTTGTATCAAATACCCGTCTTTCATTCGAAATATCTTCTAATGTTTCCATTTTACTATCAATAATATCAGTAATGGCAGCAACTTTTTTCTTATTACTTAGTTTGCTATTTTTTGTGATCTCACTGATATTTTTAAGCGCTAAAAAACTTTCATCTTCAAATGATTTCATAACTTTATTTTTTTGTGGTTCTTGTTCAAACACATACTCTTTTTGAGCATTTAATGATGAATTTTTAGCTGTTTGTATAGTTGATATAAATCTATCAATAAGATTATCATTACGAATTAAATATTGATAATATACAAATGATAAAAGTAAAAAATTAGATTCTATATCTTTTTTTCTTTTCACTTGGAATACTTGACTTTTTTCAATCCATCTAGCATGATA
>JAMOPZ010000188.1 GCA_027064245.1 Campylobacterales bacterium | reverse complement strand
TACCTAACGCATTTGAACTGAATCTCTCAGCAGATAACATAAAACACAATATGTTGTTTTCAGATACAAATAAAATTAGAATAGTCCAAAACCCAAATCCTTTCACATATTTTGATGGCAAATTTAATGAAACACTCTATAAAGCTACATTAAAACAGAATATTGAGCACAATAAAGGCGATTTTAAATGGGGATTACAAGGTATTAAAAAGAGCTACAAGATAAACCATATGCTTATGGATGGTAATGATTTGACAACTATAAGTGGACCTTCAAAACTAAATATTTTTTCTGTATTTGGTGAGGAGAGATTTAATATAGATGAAAATAATTTATTGATTGGAACAATCAAATTTGATAATTATTCCGATAATTTCAATGCAGAATCACATACAGAATATATTGCAAGATTAGGCTATATACATCTTTTTTCTTCTGTTCTATCATCAAAAATATTTATTTCTAGAACTTATTTATATCCTGGCTTTGCTTATACTAGTACATTTCCAAACAATTATTTTTCAAACTCTTCACTTGGTGCAGAACACCATAATTTTATCATAGGAGAATTAAAATATAATACCTCAAATGATACTACTAAAATCGGCGGAGTTTATAAGATATTGGAAGATAAAATCTTACTTGATTCAGGCAGTAGGATGTTTGTCAATAGTAGTAAAAAAAATAAAACTATTCGTGTATATGCAAATTATACCCATCATTTTAATTCTCTCAATAAAATAAGCACAGAAATCTATAATACTTATTTTATAGGAGATGATATAGTCAAAAAAAGCTCTATGACTGGTGCATATATTCGTAGTATAAACACGATAGGAAGATTTGATATATTTAATGAACTAATATATCGAAGTTCTTATACTTATCCTCTTCCTGCCTATATAGGAGGACCGATAAACATAAAATCAGGTTATGATTATAATGTTGGCGTAAAATGGCATATAAATAATGCTTTTACTCTCTCTGTAAAAGGAGAAAATATATTTGGCAAGGCATCAAAAACACCTATATATGGACTAGGTGCTGTAGATAACTTAGATAGACGAGTTATGGCTCAAGTGGAGTATTTCTTTTGAGACGCTATATACTTTTAATCTTTATTTTATTATCATTGTGTGCTTTTGCCGAGGATAATAGTTTCTCTATTGAAAAGAAGATTTTGACTAAAATATCACATGTACTAGTTCCTGAAAAAAAAGTGATATCTATTTGGTATTTTGGTTCAAAAATTCCTTTATCTTTAAGTAATAATTCTTTTTTTGATATTGTAGATGATTATAAAAAAGCTGATTTAATCATCATTGATGAGATTGGTTGGAAAGTCAAATTAGATTTACATATACCTATTGTTGTTCTTGAATATTCACTTTTAAAAGATTACCCAGATGCGGTGGGAGCATATTTTTGGCAAAAAGGTCGTCCAAATATAGTTATGATTACTCCAAGAATTGATAAAATTGGTATCAAGCTTCCAGCAGAATTTAAAAGATATGCTGAGTCAAAGGTATGGTAAGTAGGTTTTTTAGGGTTATTGTTTCGTTTTTACTTCTTTTTATTATAACTATATTGGTTTGGCTTATAACTACCATAGAAACTACCACAGATGATTTAAAATACTCTATAGAAAAACATGAAAATCAATCAATGCAGCAACATGCTAGTAACTTTATTAAAAGTTTAAAATCAAAAGTTAAACACAATAAAAAAGAATTACACATACTTTTGGAAGAAAATCCATCTTTTCAAAAGATATGTAATAATAATTTGGAGATTATGAGAAGTAAGGAAATACCTTACACATATGTCCTTTGGCTAGATGATGATGGAAAATTTAGATATCTTTGCGATGGATCAGTTCAAAAAAGTCATTTTTATCAAAAATTTGATCCAGGAGATTTTGAAAGATGGAAAAATATATATAAGGTTGGTGTAGTTAATATCTTGGATCAAAGTCGCTATAAAGGTCTATGGAAAAGTATGCTTATCCCTATTGTTAAAGACAAAAATAGTATAGCTTTATTGGTGATAGATTATTCAACATCATTTCCAAATAAGATAAAGCAAATGATTTCACCAGTGCAAACTTTTTTATTAGTTATATTAATTACTATTATAATATTGATTATTTTGATTGGTATTGAAGTGTTTCTAATTTATATTACAAAGAAAAAAAGCTATCGAGATGCTCTTACTGGAGCATATAATAGAAATTTTTTAACAGATATTTTTTCTAAATTACCATTAGAAAAATACCATATTCTGATGATTGATTTAGATTATTTTAAGCAAATCAATGACTTATATGGTCATCTTATAGGAGATAAAGCATTAAAACATGTTGTATCTATCATTGAAAAAATAATTAAAAAGAAAGATTATCTAATTAGATTTGGTGGTGAAGAATTTATTGTTTTTTTACATGTATATAAAAAC
>JAMOPZ010000187.1 GCA_027064245.1 Campylobacterales bacterium | reverse complement strand
TATATAAATAACTAGCCTCTGCAAAATATGGACTAGCAAAAAGTTCATCATCTATAATAAGTTCTTCAAGCCCTGCTCCTGTTTGAACAAAAAGGTGTATTTTATTTTCATCTATATATTTATTTAATATATTAAAACCTTTTAAAGATAAAAATTTTTCAACCTCTACATACATACTATCATTTTGCATAGCTATTAAATGATCATTTTCTATTAAATATCTAATAACCTCTACTAAAGAGTATCTTTTTTCAAGATTAGCAAGCATAGATCTATATGCTGAAACTATTTTAAACATATCAAGAAGATCATTATATCCCATACCTTTAAAATTAAAATTATCAAATCCGTTTTTTAAACCATTTTCTATAAGAAAGTTATCAAGTGCATTATTATCTTTTAAATATGTTTCATTTTTACCTTTTCTATAAAGGTAAAGTGGTGGTTGAGCTATATAAAGGTAACCATTTTCTACAACTGGTCTTAAAAATCTAAAAAAGAATGTTAAAAGTAATGTTTGAATATGGCTACCATCTACATCTGCATCTGTCATAATAATAACTTTATGATATTTTATTTTTTCAGCATTAAAATCCTCACCAATACCACATCCAATAGCTGTAATCATATTTTTTATCTCTTCAGATTTTAATATTTTATCAAGACGACTTTTTTCTACATTTAAAATTTTACCTTTAAGTGGTAAAATAGCTTGATTTTCTCTATCTCTTCCTTGTTTTGCAGAACCACCTGCAGAATCCCCTTCGACTAAATAAAGTTCAGCTTCTTCAGGATCTTTTGTTCTACATGATGCTAACTTCCCAGGAAGAGTACCTACAGTCATACTATCTGTCTTTCTTGTAAGATCTCTTGCTTTTTTAGCTGCTTCTCTACCTCTTGCTGCCATCAAAGATTTTTCCATTACCAATTTTGCTTGATTTGGATTTTCTTCAAAATATTTACTTAACATCTCATTTGTAAGTTTTTGACAAATAGGTTTTACATAACTACTTCCAAGTTTTCCTTTTGTTTGTCCTTCAAATTGAGGTTCAGGAACTCGTACACTTATAACGGCTACAAGACCTTCTCTTACATCATCACCAGTTATTTTTGCATCTTTATCTCTAGCATTTGCATTTTCTTTAAGATATTTTACAATAGCTCTTGTAAGTCCTGCTTTAAAACCTGCTTCATGAGTACCTCCATCTGCTGTTCTAATATTATTTACAAAGCTTTGTGTTTTTTCACTATAAGTATCATTGTACATTAAAGCTATATCTACTTCTACATCATCATCTTTATCACTAAAACTTATTGCATCTGTTATTGCTTTATTTTTATTTGCATCTTCAACAAATTGTTTTATACCACCTTCAAAATGATAAACTTCTTTTTTATTTTGTCTTTTATCATCTAAAGTAATAGTAATATTTGGATTTAAATATGCTATTTCTCTAAATCTTTTTGAAAGAGTATCAAAATTAAATTCATTTGTTTCAAATATAGTAAGATCAGGTTCAAACTCTATAGTTGTTCCTGTTTTTTTTGTATCTCCTATAACTTCTAATTCTTTATCAAATTTTCCTTCATGAAATTCTTGATAATGTATTTTACCATTTTTATAAATTGTCATTTTAAGAGTTGATGACAGAGCATTTACTACTGAAACTCCTACTCCATGAAGACCACCAGATACTTTATAAGTATCTTTATCAAATTTTCCACCAGCATGAAGAACTGTCAAAGCCACTGTTGCTGCACTTATTTTTTCTGTAGGGTGAATATCTACAGGAATTCCCCTTGCATTATCTGAAACAATAATACCATTTGTTTTTGTAATAGTTACTTTTATACTATCACAAAACCCAGCCATAGCCTCATCAATAGAGTTATCTACTACTTCATATACCATATGATGAAGACCATTTACATTAGTATCACCTATATACATACCAGGTCTTTTTCGTACAGCTTCAAGTCCTTTTAGGACTTTAATATTACTAGCACCATACTCTTTTTTTGTTTCAATTATCTCTTCTTTTAATTGTTCATTTAATTCTTCGCTCATAAAATATTCCTTATTTATCTAATATTATTGGCATAACTATAGTAATAAAATTTTTATCTTCTAAATATATTGGTAAATTTGAAGCATTAAATCCTATTGTTATATTTTCACTATTTGTACTACTTAAAAAATCAAGTATATATTTACTATTTGCAGCTATATAAAAACTTTCTTCTATATTTAAAGTTGTATCAACTTGTGTTTTTGATTCTGTGTCACTATCTAAAGATTCAAAAATAATATTATTATTACTAAATATAATTTTTATTTTAAATCCAACTGAAGTTACTAATTTGATAGATTCTACTAAAATAGCTTTTGATACACTAAAAGAATATTTCAAATTTTTTGGAATTATTCTTTCATAATCTGGAAATTTACCATTTACTAACTT
>JAMOPZ010000186.1 GCA_027064245.1 Campylobacterales bacterium | reverse complement strand
CACTGATTTCTTTTTAGAAAATTTCAACTTAGTCTTTGACGCTTCAATACCATTACTTCATCTAGCATTACCATTAGCTATATCATTCTTTACCTTTCAGCAGATAGCTTATCTTGTTGATAGTTATAGAGCTGAGACTACTGAATATGATTTTTTAAACTATGCATTATTTGTAACATTCTTTCCGCAACTTATAGCTGGACCTATTGTGCATCATAAAGAGATGATGCCACAGTTCGCGAGTAAGTGGAACCTAGTTAAGAACTATAAAAATATAGCTACTGGATTATTTATCTTTACTATTGGTTTATTTAAAAAAGTTGTTATTGCAGACACCTTTTCTAAGTGGGCTACTGCTGGGTTTGACAATGCAGTTATTCTTAACTTTTTTGAAGCTTGGGCTACATCACTTTCATATACATTTCAGTTATACTTTGACTTTAGTGGATATACAGATATGGCTATTGGTGCTGCCTTACTTTTTAACATTAAACTACCTATTAACTTTAATTCTCCCTATAAAGCTACTGATATTCAAGACTTTTGGAGAAAATGGCATATTACTCTAAGTAGATTCTTAAAAGACTATATCTATATACCACTTGGTGGAAATAGAAAAGGCAACTTTAGAACTTATACTAATCTACTTGCTACTTTTATTCTTGGTGGTATTTGGCATGGTGCTGGTTGGACATTTGTTCTTTGGGGTTTTATGCATGGTATGGCTTTAGCTATTCATAGGCTTTGGAGTAACTTAGGCTTTAGGATGAACAAGTTTTTAGCTTGGTTTATTACTTTTAACTTTATCAATGTTGCTTGGATTTTCTTCAGGGCTAAAGAATTTAAGGATGCTATTAAGGTTCTTTCTGGGATGGTTGGGAACTCGGGGATTGTATTTACACAAAAGCATGAAAAGTTTTTAGGCTTTTTATCATCTTTTGATTCTGTATCATTTGGAATAGTTACACAGCATATTGATGATGGCTCAAAAGTTCTAAACTTTATAATAATTTCATTCTTAATAATTCTGCTACTTTTAAATTCTTCTGAATATCAAAAAAAGTTTAAATCAACGTCTGTTTATTTACTTTTAACATCTATTTTCTTACTTTATAGTCTTTCAGAACTAGGTAGTAAAGTATCTGAATTTTTATATTTTAATTTTTAAAGAGTCACAAATGAAACTAAACAAACATATTAAAAATAAAACCTTTGTAAAAATCATCTTTTCTTTACTAAGTATATTTATATTATTTCATTTTACAATATGGAGTATATATACAAAAAGTATATTTAACATTTCACAAAACTATATGGTTGGGGATTTATCACGTCTATCTTATTCAACAAAAAGTAGCATTCTACGAAAAATAGAAAAACCATTATTTTTTAATATAAATAACTGGGATGGTAAAAATGTAGATTTGCTTACTATTGGGGACTCTTTTTCAAATGGTGGAGGTGGTTTATATTACCAAAATTTTTTATTAAAAACTCAAAAAATACGTATATTAAATATTAAAAAAATAGATAATTCTAGCAGCTATATTGAAACAATAAGTATATTAAACAATAATGGTCTATTATCTAAAATAAATCCTAAATCTATATTGATTGAATCAATTGAAAGAAGATGCATAGAACGTCTAATAAGTGATGTAAACTTCAATAAAACTAGTGATATTAAAGTAGGCACGGATAAAGTAAACAACAAAAATAATAAATCTAAGAAAATCTCTTTTATTAACAATTCTAACTATAATGCCCTTTTATATAATATACTATATAACTTAAATGAGCATGCTATTTACTCAAGTGCATACAAAGTAAAATTAAGTAAGCCTTTATTTACAAATAATACTCCTGAAACATTGTTATATTTTTCTAATGATTTAAAAAATATTAATAAATCAACAGCAGAAAATATACAAAAATTAAATAAAAATCTAAATAAACTAGCCAATATTTTAAAGCAAAAAAGAATTAAATTATATTTTTTACCGGCAGTAGACAAATATAATTTATATTCAAAACATATAATAAACAACAAACACAAAAATAGTACTTTTTTTGAATTATTACGTCAAGAAAAAAAACTATACTTTTTTATTGATACAAAAAAAATTCTAATTCCAAAATTACTAAAAAAAGATATATATTGGGCTGATGACACACATTGGAATAAAAGAGCGATACAAGAAACATTTAAAAATATCATCTTTAAAAAGCACTAAATAATATAACTTAACTAATTATCAGCTTATTTTGATAAAATATGTTTAATAAAACACAAAAGGTTTCATACATGAAAGGCATCATACTAGCAGGTGGAAGCGGTACTAGACTCTATCCCATCACAAAAGGCATCTCTAAACAACTAGCACCAATATACGACAAACCAATGATATACTATCCACTTTCAGTTTTAATGCTATCAGGCATTAAGGAAGTACTAATCATCTCAACT
>JAMOPZ010000185.1 GCA_027064245.1 Campylobacterales bacterium | reverse complement strand
CAACAAATAAATCAACAACAACAACAAATAAATCAACAACAACAACAAATAGAGTTGTTAATAAAACAAAATAAACAATTGACACAAGAGTACAATAAAATAGATACAAAAATAGCAAAACAAATCTCATACCAATCAGATTCTTTTCAGCAAAGACTTGATCAATTTATTTTTGATACAAAAATAGAGTTAAAAATAAAAGATGAAAAAGATAATTAAAACTATACATCAATTTACCCCTAGTATGGAGATTGGTGATAGTGTTTCAAATGCTGTATTATATATACAAAAAATGTTAAAACATTTAGGTTTTATATCTGAAATATATGTAGCAAGAATGGACTTAAATGTAAATTTTAAGCATAATATCCATCATATTGATGAGTATAAAACAAGTAAGGATAATTTACTTTTTTATCATCACTCTATTGGGCATGAATCACACGATAAAATTATGAATTTTATAGATAAAAAAGTTCTTATTTATCACAATATCACCCCTCCTCATTTTTTTAAACATAACCTTCATATACAAAATTTATGTATCCAAGGAAGAAAACAATTAGAAAAATCTGCTAAATATTTTATTGCTAGTATTGGTGATTCTGATTATAATACAAAGGAGTTAAAATCATTTAATTATCCAAAACCAACAACATTAACACTTTTGCTTGATTTGGATAAACAAACTAAAATTAAACCAAATCAAAAACTTATAGAAAAATATCATGATATATATAATATTATATTTGTTGGACGAGTTGTTCAAAATAAAGTTCAACATCAACTAATAGATGTAGCCTATGCACTTAAAAGAAAAGGTATAAAAAACTTTAAAATTCATATCATAGGTGGTGCTTCTGAGCCAAATTATATGCAGTTTTTACAAGACTATGCTAAAAATATGGATATGTTAACAGAAGTAACTATTACAGGAAAAGTTAGTGATGAGGACTTGATAGCTTACTATCATATTGCTGATTTATATCTATCTTTAAGTGAACATGAAGGGTTTGGAATGCCACTTATTGAAGCTATGAAATATGATATACCTGTTTTATCATATAATGCAGGAGGAACAACTACAACTATACCTAAAGAGGGGCTTTTAGAAAAAAAAGCACCATCTTTTATAGCAAATGAGATTATAAAACTACAAAATGATCCTTATTTTAGATTTGATTTAATCAAAAAACAAAAAAATCAATTAAACAATTTTTCAAATGAAAATACTATAAATAAGTTAATTAAGTTTCTAAATACTTTAGATATAAATTTGAAACTAATAAATAATATAGAACCAAATTTAAAAAATAAAAAACATTTAAATATACAAGTAGAAGGTCCTTTTGATTCAAATTATTCTCTAGCAATAGTAAATAAAACAATAGCAAAAGCTTTAACAAAAAACAATAATAATGTATCACTATACTCAACAGAGGGTGGAGGCAATTTTAAGCCTAATTTAGATGCAGTTGATAAAAATATAAAAACTTTAGCTTTAAATAAATTGGATAATATAGATATAACTATAAGAAATTTATATCCACCTAGAACAAATGCTATGAAAGGTTACCATAAAATTATAGGACCTTATGGTTGGGAAGAGTCAAAGTTTCCACAACAGTATGTTGAGTGGTTTAATACAAAACTAACTATGATTTTTACTATGAGTGATTATGTCAAAAATCTTTTAAAAGAAAATGGTGTTTATATCCCTATAGTTACAACAGGTTTAGTTGTAGAAGATATATTAAATATAAAATCAAGACAATTTGATTTTGAATTACCAGATGATTTTAAGCTTTTACATATATCTTCAGCTTTTCCACGAAAAGGGATAGATATATTACTTCAAGCTTATGAAAAATTAGAGTTTAAATCTACTCTTATTATAAAAACATTTCCAAATCCACATAATAATATTTTATCTTTACTTGATAATTTAGATTATTCTATATCTATTACTTATGAAAAAAATATATATTTATATACAAAAGATGATAAAAAAATATTACTTATAAATAAAGATATATCTCAAGAGCAGATTAAATATCTTTATGAAAAATCAGATATTTTAGTAGCACCTAGTTTTGGTGAAGGCTTTGGCTTACCTTTAGCAGAAGCTATGCTTTGTAATCTTCCTGTAATTACTACAAATTATAGTGGACAAACAGACTTTTGTACAGATCAAACATCTTGGTTGGTTGATTTTGATTTTACCTATGCAAAAACACATATGGATCTTAGAAACTCTATATGGGCAGTACCAAAAGTTGAATCATTAATCCAAAAGATAACAACTTTGTATAATTTATCAAAAGATAAAATATCACAAAAAACACAAAAAGCAAAAAAATATATACTGCAAAACTATTCATCAAAACAGATATCTCAAAATATAATTAATGCTGTAAATAATTATTCTAAAGAAAAACCAATATCTTTAAAAATAGGATTATTTTCTAC
>JAMOPZ010000184.1 GCA_027064245.1 Campylobacterales bacterium | reverse complement strand
CCTATAGCAAAAAAGCCCCATCTATTTTTATCTTTTATAAATGTTTTTTTTGTTTTACATGTATAACTATTTTGAAAACTTTTATAAAAAATAAAACAGCCCATGCCAATAGTGACAAAACCTAGTAGAGTATTTGAAATTTGTGTATCATCAAGTATCTTTTTAACCCAATAAGAGCTTAGATAAGCAATAATTGCTAATAAAGTATAACTAAACACCCTTCCAAGACTAAATGGAATTATAACGCCTAAAGCTTCTTTTGTTGAGTTTGAATTACTAAAAAGCAGAGGTGTTAAAAATGGCATACATGAAAACATGCATGCCGTTGTTCCATAAGATAAACCTATAAAAAAAATAGAAAGATATGTTGAAGACTCAATCATTCATTTTCTTAAAATGTATACTTAAACCCAGCATAGAAAACTCGACCAGGGTCAACAGTTATACTTGCATCTTCAGCATCAAGTACACCATCATAATTACTATCATTAAAAAGATATACTGTTCTATAGTACTGTTTATCTAAAATATTATCAATTTTTACAAAAAAGTTTAAATGTTTATTGTGATTATAATCGACTCTTAAATTGACTTTTGCATACCCAGGCATTGATACAAGATTTGTTTCATCTGCATAATAATTAGATTGTGCATATAATTCAGTCATAAGATTCCATTTTGGCATAAATTTATAATTTACTATAATATCTAGTTTATTATGTGGTACACGAGGAAGTTGATTTCCTGTTATATCATAAACAGCATCATCAGCTGTTGTTCCATGCATATATGTAGGTCGTCCAAGAGAAACATAAAAAGGATTATGAGATGTATAGTAAGCATCTAAATATGTATATGACAAAGAAAATGATACTTTTTCTCTACTATCACTCTTTAATGACAATTCAACACCCCTATTTCTGGCATCTCCGACATTATCATAATAAATTACATCTCCACTATAGTATGTTCCACCAACTTTTCCTATAATATCTTTAGTATCAGTAATAAAAGTAGATACTTCAAAATTTAAAATATTATCTATAATTTTTTGACTACCCCTAATCCCAACTTCATAGGTTAGAGTTGTTTCTACATCTAAATTGATATTATTTAAGTAATCACTATCAAAATCTCCTGCATAAATCTTATCTATAGTAGGATTTCTAAAACCAGTAGATAGATTTGAATAAAATGTTTTTTTATCATCTATTTGATACGTAGCACCAACTCTATATGATATATTTGTAAAACTGTCTTCTTTCTCGGCTACAGTATCTAGCCAAGTTGCGCCATTATAATCATGGATTAAAGCCTTATAATTATATCCATCATAGTCAACTCTCATGTTTCCAATAGCTGTTAAGCTATCATCTATTTCATATTTAGTTTCACCATACAAAGCATATCTATCTTCTGTAGTAGTTCCTTGTATTGATTCTCCAGCATAACCTCTATGTGGAACATCAACTAATTGAACAGTATATTCATCAAGTTTTCTTTGCCCTAAATCCAAACCAAGCATATAAGATAAATTTCCTTTTGTATCTTTATACTCTGTTTTAAAACCATACTGATCTATATTGTCAGTATTATCATTTTTATACGAATCATCAAGCCCATCACCATTTGTATCTTGAGGCGAACTTTTATAATCATAATCATCCTTATAATAATATGTATTGACTTTAAGGTTAGCTGTATTACTTAAATCATTACTATAAGTTACAAAATATTTTTGTAAAGTTGAATAATAATCTCTTATATATGACCAATCTCCAGGTATTCCTTCAGGATACAATCTAGCATTTGTTACACCAGTCACGCTACCACCACCAGCCTCAAATTTATCTGTATAGGTTATACCTGCTGTTATATCACTACTATCATTTAAATAATACTGAAATTTTCCATTTGCTGATTTTGTCCAGTTTTTACCCTCATCTTCCCAAAAACTATCATCATCAGTATAATTAATATTTAATGAAGCAGAATATTTATCTGTCCCTTTTAATATGTTTGATTTTAGATTTTTATATCCATAGCTTCCTGCTTCTACACTAATATCTGCACTATTTTTATTTTTTACCTTTTTTGTAGTAATGATAACAGCTCCAGCTAAAGCAGTATTTCCATATAGATAACTAGCTCCACCTTTTATTACTTTTACTGATTCTATTTCATCAAGATTAAACTTAACTTTACCACCATTTTGCAATACAGGAACTCCATCAATAACTATAGCAACTCCAGTATCTTCTCCCATAAATTCTTGTTGACCAATACCTCTTATATGAATCTCAACTGCACTATTTCTTACATCTGCTGTAATTCCTGGTATAGTTTGAAGAAGTTCCCCTATATTTTTAGGATTTATCTGTTCTATTGTTTTTTGATTAATTACATTTATTGTTGAAACCTCTGTCTTTGCATCAATATCTGAACCTACTATAGTAGATGACTCAACAT
>JAMOPZ010000183.1 GCA_027064245.1 Campylobacterales bacterium | reverse complement strand
AATATATACCTAAAATTTATATAGATGATTCATTTATAAAAGTAAAATTACCAAAAGAAGGTAATGGTTTAACAAAAAAGAAAACAACTTTAAGGGATTATATTACTGATGCTCTTGTATCAAACCCTACTATAAATGAAAAATATGAATATATGCAATCTTTAAAAAATGATATTCTTAAATCTAAAGCAGCACTAAAACCAAAAATTGATATAAACTATGCATACACAACTTATTTAAAAAGTAAAAATAATACAGGATCTCCTAATACTAGCGATTCAGTATCAAAAGATATTACACTACAATATAATCTTTTTAATGGATTTAAAGATAAAAATAACTTAGATATAAAATATGAATATTATAAAACAAATAGATTTACCCAAAGACAAATTGAAGATGAAACAATTTACAGTATAACAGATGCATATAATTCACTACAAAAAACACTTTATTTATATGATCTATCAAGAAGAAATTATATGGACTATATGGATTTTGCTAGTAAAGCTGAGATTCAGTTTCAAAATGGAGCAGTATCTTTAAAAAACTATTCTAAAATTCAAGCTAGAGTTATAACTAGATATGTAAATTTTGAAGAGGATACTAAAAGATATTCAGATGCTATTACTCAGATTCAAAAATATATTGATTTTGATGATTCTTTTGTAGAAGATTTAAAAAGCTTAAATCCAAAAAGTAAATATTTTAATGATCTACTTTTAGCATTTAAAGACACAAAAATATATTCTCCTTATATTAAAGAAGCACAAGAAAATGTAATACTTTATAAGAAAAAACTTTTAAATACTAAAAATATTTTCTTGCCAACTATAGATCTAGTTGCTACAAAAAATGAAAATTCAACATATTATTCAAATAATGATCCCATGAATAGAACTCAAAATGAAACTATCGTTCTAAAAGGAAAGATAAATCTATATAATGGTAACTCTGATAGTGCTGAATACCAAATGAAACTACATGATTATAGATCAAAACTTTACAAAAGAGATGCTGTAATAAAAGATACTATTTATAATGTTGACATGGATTTTAATAAACTAGTACTCCAAGAAGCAAAACAAAGTTTTTTTAAAGAACTTGTTGATAAAAGAACTCAAGAGTATCTTGCAGCTAAATATGATTATAAATTTGCAAAAATTGATGCAAATGGACTACTAGATGAACTTGATAGTTTATATAATGCCCAAAGACAATTTGCAGAAAATGAATTTGATATAATATCAACTAAGTATAAAATATTAAAAGATATTGGTGTTATAAAACAACATATACTAAATAATGAATTCTAAGGTATATTAATGGCAAAATATAGACAATTTATAGAAAGCTCAGTTCTAGATGCACTTGTAATGTTTTCTAAACTTCATGGTAAACCATATAGTGCAGAGGTATTAAGTGAAGGTTTACCTATTGCAGAAAATGAAACTGTACCAAAATTATTTTCAGTAAAACCAGGAAGCGCTAGAAGTTTATTTAGTAGAGCTGCAAAAAGAGCAGGATTTAAAACAAGTATTCATAAAATAAAACTAAGCGAGCTTAGTAATCTTGTATTACCTTGTATTCTTCTACTTAAAACTAACGATCCAAATGAGATAAATGCTTGTATTTTAGAGTCTTTTGATGAAACAAGAGATTATGCAAATATAATATTACCAGAAGTAGGAGAACTTGTAAGTAAAGTTAAAGTTGAAGATTTAGAAAATGAATATTTTGGAATGGCTTTTTTCTTAAAAAGAGAATTTAGATTTGAATCTGATGATTTTAAACTAATAGACAATAAAAAGAAACATTGGTTTTGGGATACTATGAATAATATTAAGTATATCTACAAAGATGTACTTTTAGCTTCACTTGTAATTAACTTATTTATGATTGCAACTCCTATTTTTACCATGAATGTATATGATAGGGTAATTCCTACAGGTGCTTTTGACACTCTTTGGATATTTGCACTTGGTGTTATTGTAGTCTATATGATAGATTTAGGACTTAAATTTGTTCGTACATATCTTTTGGAAGTTGCTGGTAAAAAAGCTGATATTATTATGAGTTCTATTATATTTGAGAAAGTTTTAGATCTTAAAATTGCAGTTATTCCAAAACCAATAGGATCTTTTGCATCAGTTTTAAAAGAGTTTGAATCTATAAGAGCATTTATGGCATCATCTACGGTATCTATTCTTATTGATTTACCTTTTGTATTTATATTTTTATTTACTATATACTTTGTAGCAGGTGCACTAGTATGGGTTACAATAATTTCTATGTTATCGATTCTTATATATACTCTTAGTGTAAAAAGTCGTATGATGGAGAGTGTTAAAGAAACAGCAGGTGCTGGAAACTTAAAAAATGGTGTTCTAATAGAAACAATCTCAAACTTAGAAACAATTAAAGCACTAAATGCACTTAGTCTTTCTCAATATAAATGGGAAGAAGCTACA
>JAMOPZ010000182.1 GCA_027064245.1 Campylobacterales bacterium | reverse complement strand
CAATCATAGTCGCTTTTAAATGCCCTTTGCGAATGTAATAATTTACATTAGTTCGCTCAGTTCCTAAAAAAGAGGCTATGTCTGATGTTGTGTACATTATTTATTATTCTCTCTTTGCTCTTGAAGTTCTATCCATGTACGAGCTGGAATACCTAAAGCATCTTCAATTAAAAATGCTTTTTTTAAAGGTGGTAATGTATATCCACTTTTGTACTTCTGTGCAGTATCACGAGTGACTTTTGCAATTTTTGCGAGTTCTAGTGGTGGAATATTTTTTATTATTTTTTGATATTCGTTCATCATGTGTGCAAGTATAAATAAATTATACTTAAAAAGCAATGAACTAATTTTAAGTTCTATGGGAATAATACATTTATTCTTATGTATAATATAATTATACATTCAAAGGAGTTAAATTATGTTTAATGATAATTTAAAAAAATATAGGCACTTAAAAGGTTTGACACAAGAGCAATTAGCAACTAGATTGAGCGATATTTTAGGCAAGGAATATAAAAAAAGTAATGTACAATCTTGGGAGAGAAATGTTAGTCCGAAGCTTGAAGTTATTATGGCTATTGCTGATATATTAGATATACCTGAGCAATTTTTATTTGATGATAGTTCAGATGCAATAAATAAAATAGTAAGTAAAGAGATGCCAAATGTGAAAAACTTAGTAGAACATACAAAGAAAATCCCTCTTTTAAAAGGGTATGTAGGTGCTGGAAGTGCTGGGATTATAGACAATATAGAAGTAGATAAATATTTATATATTGATGTTTGTTTGGTAGAGAAAGCTTATAAAAACAAAGAGATAAGAGCATTAACGGTTGTAGGCGATAGTATGGTTCCCTATGTAGATAATAATGATATAGTTTTGTACCATCCAATAGAGAAAGGTTATTATAATTTTATAGATGGAAAATATATAATAGAAACTATAAACGGTGTAATGATAAAGAACTTAAAATTTAAGTGTAATGGGGATATTGTTATCTCATCATGCAATAAAACATATAGTGATGAGATAATCAATGCTAATGAGTCTCAAGAATATTTAGACATTATAGGTGTTACAGTTGGTAGGCTTTTGAAAAGCTAATCATTTTAATATTTCAAGGTTTAGCATTTCCCAATTATTAGTATCCATTTCATCTCCACCTTTGTATCGTATATCGCAATGCCAATATACTTTCTTTTTTATGCCATTGTCATAAAAATTTACATAATCTTTTATAATGTATCTTTGGTTTCCTTTTTTGAACACCTTTCTATTTGCAAAAGGAAAATCTATATCACTATAAGTCGATAAATGGCTCTCTATAATCATCCTACAAATAGTAACTGCTTCATTGGTTAAGTTTTTAACACTTTCTTTTTTAACAGTCTTTTTAACTTCTTCTTTTTTTACCTCTTGAGATGGTGTATCTGGTAAAAACATTCCTAAAACTGCAAGTGCTACAAAACCTATAATTAACTTCTTTTTTGTCTCTTTTTTCATTTCATACCCTTAAAAATAATAATGAGATTATACAAAAATAAATATTCCCTATTGATTAATCTATCTCGTACTTGGAATTATTACATTAATGAAAATTATATTAGGGGATTTTGGTGCCAGACAAGGTTTTAATAAATACTGCAAATGCTTATTTTGAATATGGTGTGCTTGGCATTAGTGTAGTAGTTCTTTTGATAGTAAGTGCAGCTCTTGTTATAGCAATATTAAAAGATAGAAAAACTAACAAGCAATTTGCTGATGCAATAAGTAAAACGGCTCAAAATCAAAAAGAGTTCACAATCATATATCAAGAGTCGCAAAAGCAACATAAAGAGATTTTAAAAGTTTTGAATGAGACTTTAGATATTGAACGAGAAAATACTAAGACTTGTTATATAGGTGTAGCGAATAAGCTGGATAAGCTTCATTATATATTGGAAAAACAAGGGAAGTGATACGATGATACAGTACGGCACAATCACTCAATACCGATACACAACTGATAAAGCTGGAAAAAAGCTTGAGGTAAAAGTGAGTGTAGATGAGAGAGTTACTGATTGGCTTCCTGTTAAAACTCAAGCATCTTCTTTTTTAGTAGTTCATATACCTGTTC
>JAMOPZ010000181.1 GCA_027064245.1 Campylobacterales bacterium | reverse complement strand
GAAAAAAGGCTTTTTTTTGATATGCTTAATTTTAGAATCATCCATAAGTGTTGCGTTTGTTAGCTTTCCTTTTTTTGCAACTCGTATACAATCTATTACATACTCATACATCTCTTTTGCATTTTGTACTTTTATAATATGGATATCTTTTATATCAGGTATTATAGAATTTTCTCCACATACCATACAAACATCTGCACCCCTATAATACAGTGCAGTTGCTAGTGCAGTTGCCATCTTTCCACTACTAAAATTGCTTATATATCTTACATCATCTATTTTTTCTATAGTTGAACCACCATTTAATACCACTTTTCTATTATTCCAGTAATCATCTTTTAAAAGTTCTTTTATACTTAGATTAAAAATATCTTCTATATTAGCCATAGCACCTACGCCTATATCTTTACAAGCTAACTCTTTTTCTATAGGTTCTACTAAAGTAAAATTACAAAGCTTAAGCATTTTTAGTGATGCTTGAGTTAGTGGATTTAATATCATATTTGTATTTGCAGCAGGAGATAGTAGTTTTACTTTAGGATATGCCAAAGCTGTTTGTAAAAGTAAGTTATCGGCAATTCCATTACTTAGTTTATTTATAGTATTAGCCGTAACTGGAGCTAATACAAATAAATGAGCCCATTTTCCTATAGATATATGATTATTAATTCCTCCTGCCCATGATTCACTATCTTCATATAAAACTTCATTTTGTGAAATTGTCTCAAAAGTAAGTGGGGTTATAAATTTTTGTGAAGATGGGGTCATTATTACCTTTACATTTGCACCTGCTTTTATATAAAGTCTAATCAACTCCAAAGTTTTATATATAGCAATACTAGCAGTTACCCCAACTAATATATTTTTATTTTTTAAAAGTTGCTCCATCACTTCTCTTTAGAAAAAAATCTATAAAAATAATCTTTTATTATTTTAGCTTTTGCTCTTGTTATTACAAGTTCACCAGATTTTATATCTTTTGTTATAGTACTTCCTGCACCTATCATACAGTTGTCTTCCAATTTTACTGGAGCTACTAGCTGAGTGTCACTTCCTATAAATACATTTTTACCTATAATTGTTTTATATTTATTTTTACCATCATAATTACATGTAATTGTTCCTGCTCCTATATTTGTACCCTCATCTATACAGCTATCACCTAAATATGATAAATGTCCTGCTTTTACCCCAACTAAAGTAGATTTTTTAATTTCTACAAAATTTCCTATATGAGTATCTTTTAAATTACTTTGTGGTCGCACCCGAGCAAGTGGCCCAATAGAACTATCTTTTATAATAGAATCTTCTACTACAGAATTTGTTTTTATATGACTATTTATAATAGTTGTTTTTCCAAGTAAACTAACTCCATTTTCAAGTATAGATTCGCCCTCTATTTTTACACCATACTCTATATAAATAGTATCAGGTAATCTCATAGAGATGCCATTTTGCATAAAAACTTTTTTTATACGATTTTGATGTAATATTTCGGCATTTGCTAGATCAAATTTAGAGTTTACCCCTTTAAAATTCTCTTCATCAACCTCAAGGATATCTACTTTTTTATTTTGTTTTATTGCAAGTTGTACAAGATCTGTTATATAGTACTCTTTTTGAGCATTATCATTTGAAAGTGATGGTAAATTTTCAATTAAAAAATCGGTATTAAAACAGTAGATTCCAGCATTTGCAATATTTACTTTTAACTCATCATTATTACAATCTTTTTGCTCTACTATTTTTAAAACACTATTATCTTTTATAATAACTCTTCCATAACCTGTAGCACTTTGTAATTTTAATACACTCATAACAATATCAGAATCAAACTTTAAAAATTTTACCAATTCATCTGCTTGAATTAGTGGCATATCTCCATTTAATACTAAAGTTTTTTTATGTTTTAAAGCTATATTTCGTACAGCACCACCAGTACCTGGATAGTTTATATG
This sequence comes from Campylobacterales bacterium, assembly GCA_027064245.1. Taxonomy (GTDB): domain Bacteria; phylum Campylobacterota; class Campylobacteria; order Campylobacterales; family Arcobacteraceae; genus JAIOSF01. The sequence continues at coordinate 575 of JAMOPZ010000181.1, read as the reverse complement.
ATCTTGAATAATATAATTTATATCATCAAAATATTTTTCCATAGACTCTTGTACTTTTTGTGCTTGATGGTACAGAACCACTGTTATATCATCACTTACTTTTTTAGCTTCATTTATACTATAGTATAGCATCTCAAAGCCAGAAATTTTATGCAAAACTTTAGGTAGTGATGATCTCATCCTTGTACCTTGACCTGCAGCTAGGATAATTATAGATAAATTTTTATTTTTATTTATCATATATCATCACCCTCTTTTACATAACTTCCTAAAACTTTTATACTACTTTTATGTTTATCTAAAATATTTTTTACATTTTGATCATTTTGATCACCATCAAAATCTATAAAAAATGTAGAAATTCCCTCTACTATATGTGATTTAATTTTAGTTAGATTAATTCCTGATCTATCAAAATCATTTAAAAATCTAACTAATGCACCTTTTTCATTTGGAAGTTGTACTAAAATAGAGGTTTTACTATTCACTCCTGTTGTATTTTGAAAATCACTTATTATTAAGAATCTTGTTTTATTATTATCTTTATCCTCTATATTTTCAAATAAAATAGGTAA
>JAMOPZ010000180.1 GCA_027064245.1 Campylobacterales bacterium | reverse complement strand
CTTCTTTTAATAGCTTCATACCTTTTACTGTAATAAGATCAGGATCTCCACAACTAGCACCTACAAAATATATCATATATTACCCTTAATTTTTCATTTTATTATATCACAAAGATTGTCATTTATCAACTATAATATAGTTTAAAAGTGTTATAATAAAATAAAAAAAGTGGATCATAATGAAAAAAATATTAATATTAACAAATATATTGTTTTTAAGTAGTGTAGTAATTGCAGATAAATTACCTATAAAAAATCAAGATGTATCACCAGCTCAGTTACAAAAACAAAATAAAGAGATAGTACAACTCGTAGCAAAAGAAGAATCAAAAACATTACCTCAAAAAATAGATAAATACACTACAGCTATATCTGTAAAAGCAAAAGATACATCTTTGATATATACTTTTGAGATAAATACAGGTGCAAAAAGTGATCAAGCTATAATAAAAGAGGATCATTCACGAATGGAAAAAGCTATTATAAAAGGTGTTTGTAAACGATCAAGAAGATTTATGAATGCAAAAATATCTAAAATATATATTTATAAAAGTGCTATTTCTAAAAAAGAATTATTTAAATTTACCATAAATCAAGCAAAATGTATAGATGCATATGGTATAAAATACAATTTAAAATAAATATTAGGATAGATAAAGTTGTTTAAAAAAGAGCGTATAAAACAGCTAGATTTTTTTAAAACTTTAACTAAAGATCAGTTAAATATCTTATACTCTATTTCAACCATAAAATCTTATAAAAAAGATTATATATTATGTTATGAAAAAACTAAAAATAAAGAGTTATTATTTTTAATAGATGGTTTAGCAAAATCATACAAAATAGATAAAAACAACAATGAAATATTTTTATTTCATATTGAACAATCAAATATAATCTCTGAAATATCAACTATAGATGATGTAGAATTTACAAGCTATTCTAATATTATATTTATAGAAGACTCTACAGTTTTGCAAATAAATTATCAAATATTTAAAAAAACTTTTATAGATTCAAATATTTTAATTAAAGAGTTTTTAAATGAGATTATAAGAAGATCACATAAGTTAGAAACACTAATAAATAGAGAATTTATATTTGATGCAGTTACAAAAGTATCTATGATGATAAATTCTAATTTAGATATGTTTAATAAGCTTAAAAGACATGATATTGCTCTTATTTTAAATATACAACCAGCTACATTATCAAGAGTTTTAAATAAATTAAAAAAAGATAACAAAATAAAAATAATTCAAGGTAAAGTTATAAGGATAGATGATGAAACGAATTAAGATTTTAGGTTTTATTATAATAGTTTTATTGGTAGGTTTATTTTTTGTATCATTAAAAATAACAGATTATAATCAAAAAATAACAAATATTAAAGATACTATAAATATACAAAAATTTATAACACAAGATATATCAAAAGAGATAATATATCTTTATAAAAATAGTCATATTGATTATAATCATTTAGAAAATTCATTAGATATATTTAAAATAAATTTAGATAATATTAAAGATAAAAAGATTAAACAAGATAGTAAAAATTTTCTTAAAATTATAAATAAATTTCAAAACCAACTCAAAAATAAAACAGCATATTCTACTGTTATTGTAGATAAAATTGTTCAAAAAATATATCTTTTAACTTTTGATATTTTAAAAAGTTGTAATAAATATCTTGAATTAGAAAGTAAGATCTGTAAACAAACTATTAATATTGAAAAAAATATTCAAAATATTATTTTTATCTTATTATTTATAATATTTGGTTATTTTATTGTATATATTTTAAAATACAAAAGTAATTTTGAGATTTTAATAGAAAAATTAGAAAGATCTATTAATTCAATAGACAATATAGAGCAAACTGTTGAAAAATATCTTCAAGAAACACCAAATATTCAAGATGAAGATCTAATAATAGAGTCTTTAGAGGAACTTATGAACAGTAGCATTAGATTGAAACAACTTCAATCAAAGCTTAATAAAAACTAAATCAAAAAAATTAAGAAAATCATCTAAAAATTTTGCCCTAAGTCAAATTTTTTTTTCATTTTTTATAATATTATTACATAATCATTATAAGTTTTATATAACTTATATGAAAATATAAAGGAGAAAATATGGCTAAAACTTTTAGTAAATTATCTACACTAGTTCTTGGTTCTACTCTAGCTGCAACTGTTGCAGTTGCAAGTAGTGGTGAACTAGCTAAGGTAATGAAAAAAAGAGGCTTAACTGAAACAGATATTATTCGTGCTGCTAAAACTTATACACCAAGTGGTGGTAGAGATGAATTTATTATTTTCAGTTCAGGGGGACAATCTGGACAAATGATGGTTTATGGTGTTCCAAGTATGAAAATCTTAAAATATATTGGTGTATTTACACCTGAACCTTGGCAAGGTTATGGATTTGATGAAGAGAGTAAAAAAGTTCTTAGACAAGGTAATGTAAGAGGACGAGAGATAAACTGGGGTGATACTCACCATCCAGCGCTTTCTGAAAAAGATGGAAAATATGATGG
>JAMOPZ010000179.1 GCA_027064245.1 Campylobacterales bacterium | reverse complement strand
AAAACAACTGCTTCATATTCATTAGAATCTACATCTTTTCTAAGTTCTAAATTATATTCACTTTGTACTTCATCTTTATCAGCCCAATAGTCAGATACTTCTACATTACAACCAAACTCTTGAAGTTCTCTTATAACATCTATCACTCTTGAGTTTCTTATATCTGGACAATTTTCTTTAAAAGTTATACCTAAAATTAAAACTTTACTTCCCTCTATTTTATGACCTTTTTTTATCATAAGTTTTATAACTTGGTTTGCTACATATATACCCATATTATCATTTAGTCTTCTTCCTGCTAAAATGATTTCAGGATTATAACCTACTTCTTGTGCTTTATGCGTTAAATAGTAAGGGTCAACACCTATACAATGTCCACCTACTAAACCTGGTCTAAATGGTAAAAAGTTCCATTTTGTTCCAGCTGCTTCTAAAGCTGCATTTGTATCAATACCAAGTTTATTAAATATCATACTAAGTTCATTTACAAATGCTATATTTATATCTCTTTGGCTATTTTCTATAACCTTTGCTGCTTCTGCTACTTTTATAGTTGGTGCTAGATGAGTTCCTGCTGTTATGATGCTAGAATATAATTCATCTACTTTTTTACCTATCTCTTGAGTTGAACCACTTGTAACTTTAAGTATTTTTGTTACTGTATGTTCTTTATCTCCTGGATTTATTCTCTCAGGGGAATATCCACAAAAAAAGTCTTCATTAAACTTTAATCCACTTATCTTTTCAAGTATAGGAACACAGTCTTCCTCAGTTGCTCCTGGGTAAACTGTACTTTCATATATAACTATATCATCTTTTTTAAGAACTTTACCTATGCTTGCACTTGCTTTTAAAAGTGGTGTTAAATCTGGTTTTTTATGTTTATCTATTGGAGTTGGTACTGTTACTATATAGATATTGCACTCTGATATATCTTCTAGTTTATTTGTAAACTCCATACCATTAGATAATGCTTCTTTTACTTGTTCTTCACTAAGTTCTAAAGTTCTATCTATTCCACTTCTAAGTTCATCTATTCTCCACTGAGCTATATCAAAACCTACTACTTTGTATTTACTACTAAATGCATGTGCTAGTGGTAAACCTACATATCCTAAACCTATTACTGCTATTTTATACATGACTATGTTTATCCCATTTTGTAAAATCTATATTATATACTACTATACTTCCTATTAGACCTATAATAGAAAAAATAACTCTGCATTTGACATTTTATTTTCCTTCCGACTTTTTTATAAAGATTGAAGCCAATAAATAAGCTAATACCCAAAAAACTCCAAATACCAATCCACAAAATTATCTATACCATCTTGTATAAGTGTCTCTGGTTTATAGTCTAAATCTTCTACTAAGTCATTTACATCTGCAAATGTTGCTGGTACATCTCCTGCTTGTATTGGTAAGAAGTTTTTCTTTATGGTTTTTCCAAGTTTATTTTCTATTGCTGTTATAAAGTCCATTAGTTTTACTGGTGCATTGTTTCCTATGTTATATATCTTATATGGTGCTGATGATGTTGATACTCTTCCTGTTTTACCATTCCAGGATTCATCTTTTTTTGCTGGATTGTCTATAACTCTTATAACACCTTCTACTATATCATCTATATATGTAAAATCTCTAAGCATATCTCCATTATTAAACACATCTATATTATTTCCTTCAAGTGCTGCTTTAGTAAAAAGGAAAAGTGCCATATCTGGTCTTCCCCAAGGTCCATAAACAGTAAAAAATCTAAGTCCCGTTGTACTTATATCAAACAGATGTGAGTAAGTATGAGCCATCAGTTCATTTGATTTTTTACTTGCTGCATAAAGGCTTATAGGATGATCAACATTATGTTCAGTTGAAAAAGGTAATTCTTCATTTAGTCCATATACACTAGAGCTACTTGCATAAGATAGATTTTTTACATCATTATGACGACAACACTCAAGTATATTCATAAAGCCTATGATATTACTATCCATATAAGCATCTGGATTAGTTAAAGAGTATCTTACACCTGCTTGAGCTGCAAGGTTACAAACTGCATCAAACTTTTCATCTTCAAAAAGTTTAAACATAGCATCTTTATCTTCAAGATTCATCTTTACAAACCTGTAGTTTGTAAATAATTTTGAATTTTGAATTTTGAATTTTGAATTATTCGATGAAGTTCCTTCATCTTTTTTAATATCATCTATATTTAATCCAGCTCGTTCTAATCTTCCATATTTAACATTTTGGTCATAATAGTCATTGATATTATCAAGTCCTACTACTTCATCACCTCTTTCAAGAAGCCTTATAGCCAAATGACTTCCTATAAATCCTGCCGTTCCTGTTACTAATATTTTCATTTATTACATCCTAAATCTTTACAAAAAATTTTAAAAACTATATTTAATTTATCATCACTAATCTTACCAATATATTTTATCAAATCAGTAAAATATATTTTAGATAAATAAATACTTCCTACCATTTACTGTAATCCTCATCATCGTCATCAAAACTTGATGATATAAAACCAATTTTA
>JAMOPZ010000178.1 GCA_027064245.1 Campylobacterales bacterium | reverse complement strand
AAAGCTTTTAAAAGAGCGAAAACAGATAGTTATAAATGAAGCTGTTACAAAAGGACTAGATAAAACTGTAACTATGAAAGATAGTGGGGTTGAGTGGATAGGTAAGATTCCTGAGCATTGGGAAGTTAAGAAGTTGAAGTATGTTTTATCTTTACAAAACAATAAAACTGTTATTGGTAGTGATAAGGTTATTGCATTGGAAAACTTAGAAAGTAAAACAGGAAAATTTATAGAAACAGATTCTCAATACGATGGAGAAGGAACTATATTTTATAAAAGTAATATTTTATTTGGTAAATTACGACCATATTTAGCAAAAGTATTTCATTGCCAAGAAAATGGAATTGCTTTTGGTGATTTACTTGTATATAAAGCTATAAATATAAATTCAATATTTGGATTTTATTTTATGCTATCTGATAATTTTATAAAAATTGTAGATAGTTCAACTTATGGAACAAAAATGCCAAGAGCAAGTTCTGATTATATTGGTAATTTATTATTTCCTATACCTCCAAAAAAAGAACAACAACAAATAGTAGAATATATAGAAAATCAAACTTCAAAAATAGATAATGCTATAAACCTACAACAAAAACAGATAGAAAAACTAAAAGAGTATAAAACAACTTTGATAGATAGTGTAGTTACTGGAAAAGTGAGGGTTTGCGATGAATAAACTTTATATAAATGAAATAAAAGAAGTTACAAGCTATGGTAATAGCCACCCTATAATCGTAAAAGCTGAAGATAATAACACTTATGTTTTAAAAACAAGAGCTGATGGAACTTTGGCTGATAAAGTTGATTATGGTATATTTATGGAAACTTTATCTTATAAGCTTTTACAAAAATTTGGATTTAAAAATATACCCGATATTGAGTACTTAATAATTGATGATGATTTTATAGAAGATGCTGAGTTTAAATTTGGTAAATCAACAAACGATAGAGAACAAGTAGCACTTGCTAATATAAAATCTTCAAAAGGTTTAAATCTTGGTGTTAAATGGATTGATAATAGTGAAAAATATATTGGAAATGATTTAAGTAATCAATTTAAAAAAGAAACTATTAATTATGATGGATATATTATGAACTCTGATAGAAATAAAAGTAATCCAAATATATTATATTGTCGTGATGATAGAAAAAAATATCTAATAGATTTTGGTGGTGCTTTTGAGATGCTTATGGCTTTTTATGTGATAGAGAGTGATATAGCTTTATTTGAAATTTCAAAATATTATGATAAGTTTTGTTTTGATAATGATTATATTTTCAAAAATGAATTAGATACCGTTAGAATAATGAAAAATAAAATAACAGTAGATGAGATACTAGAGCTAATAAGTGAACTTACAAGTGAGTGGGAGCCACAAAAACTAAAAGATGAGATAGCATATATTATCTCTCAAAGAGTTGGAAATAAGGAGATATTTAAAAAATGAGAAAACTATATAATTACCAAATAATAAGATATTTTCCAAATATAAATAGTGATGAATTTTTTAATGTAGGTATTCATTTAGCTAATGATAAAAAGAATGAATTACATTTTATCAAAGATGAACATTTAACAAAGTTAATCACTTTTCCATCTGTTGATAAAAACAATATTACTACTTTTATTCAAATGTTAAATAAGGAGATAAACTTATCACAATGGTATGGTAATAACCTAAAGTTTAGTGAAACAAAAGTATTTAGAAGCTCACAATCTTTTAATGAGATATTAGAAATACTTTATGAAGATTATATAGGATATAAATTTCATTTCAAAGAAAAAAAAGATACTATTGAGATTATAAAAGAAAATACAAAAAAAATTATTGAAAAAGAGTTTAGTAAATACATCGAAGTAAATGAAAATACAATTTTTGATTTTGATATTATTGATAAAAATTGCTATAAACATCACTATTCAAATTTGGGAAGTATTTCCAATAAAGAAAATATTAAATCAATGGTTTGGGATGTAGAAAGCTTTATTGCAACATATAAAGTAAATAATGGTGTATTTGAATTGTTAAATATAGTTAATCCAATTGATGATATTCAAGTATCAAATAATATACTTTATAAACATAGCATTGAACAAATAGCTTATTATGATGATGATTTAAAATATAACTATTTAAAACAAATTGCAGGTGTATAAATAGATATGAATAATATCCTAATCTACCAAAACGAAAATATAAAAGTTGATGTAATGTTTCAACAAAGGATTATTTAATGGCAAAAATAACAGTATTAAATAGTGAAATATCAACATCAAAGTTTAATGAAGAAGATTATATATCTTTAACGGATATTGCAAAATCAAAAAATCCTACAGCTGCAAATGATATTATACGAAATTGGTTGAGAAATCGTAATACTATTGAGTTTTTAGGAGTTTGGGAGAAGATATATAATCCAGATTTTAAAACAGTCGAATTCGACGGGTTTAAAAAAGAAGCAGGACTCAATAGTTTTACACTTAGTTCTAAAAAATGGATAGAATCTACAAATGCTATAGGTATCATCTCAAAATCAGGTCGA
>JAMOPZ010000177.1 GCA_027064245.1 Campylobacterales bacterium | reverse complement strand
ATAAGATAGAATTTAAAGCTAGTGTTAAAAAGGATTTTAAAAATATAGATAAATCTAATCTTCTTTTTATAAAAGACTCTTTGAAAGATTTTGTAAATAACTTTAGTAGTGATTATGAAATATCACTTATGCAAAAAGGTATTATCAAAAAATTAAAAGGTCAAAAAGAGGATATATATCGTTTAAAACTTCGTTCTTATAGAGTTGTATATAAAAAAGAAAATGATTTATTGATAATCTTAGTTTTAAGTGTAAATACTCGTGAAAACTCTTATAAGTAGTTTTTAAAATATCCAATAAGTGCCAACTTTATTGTTGTTTTACATATACTATTTCAATTATTCAATAGACTTGTGCTATACTATTTTTTTAACAAAAAATCTATTATCTTACTCATCGATATAACAATATCTAATAACTCAATATCTTTATTTTGTGATTTGCATTCATCAAGCATACCTAATGCTAATTTTAGGCTAACTACTTGATCTTTTTGCAATAATAAGCTTAATTCTTGAATCTTTTCTTCCATAGTAGTTTTTGTCCATTGATCACTTGCAGGATCAAAAATAGATCGTAATCTACACTTATTATATTCTTCTAACTTCAAATTTTTTCCTTTATTTATTCTATGATTTCTCTAGTAATCTTTCCATTATAATCAATACTAACTCTAAAATCATCATATTCAAATATTTTTTTAATATGCTTTTTTAATAATCCATCTGTAAGATATATATTATTTGGTAGATTAGTAAGTTTAAAATACTCTTTTAATCTCTCGTAATCCTCACTATAAGATGTGAAAAATAGTATTGAATTATATATATTATCTTTATCTTTTACATAAACTGAGATCTCTTTTTGATTATGAGAATAGAAAACAATATAGTCATTCTTTCTAATAAAAAAAGTATATGGAGAATTTCTTTTAAATTTACTAGAAGTGATTATCCACCCTTCATTATCATCTATTTTGATAGTCTCATCTTGATTTAAAATCAAATAATATCTATCTTTATTACCTTTTTTATGTTTTGTTAATTTTATATAGTCTAATTTATCTAAACCATCTTTTGGATTATAACTAGTTTTATTTGGTCTTCTATGATCCTCAAATGCTATACTTACATAGTTATATTTTTCATAGTTTTTTATTTTTTGTTTTTGTATGAAAAAAGGTATCCCCTCACCTTGATATGGAAATATACTATATTCAATATCTTCTATTTGTTCCCTATCAGCTACATATACAACATAACTATCAGTTTTTACAATCACAACATTATCGTTTATATCTGTTATAATTTCATAATCTAACACATTATCTAAAATCTTAATATTAGCAACATATAATTCTTTGTTTTCTAATAAAACTATTGTTAAGTATCTAATACTTTGTTCAGATTCTTCATTGCTCATTTTTTTAATATTACTATTAAATTGAATTATTTTTTCATACATTAAGAGTGTATTGTTTTGTGTTGTAAAAAAATAAACCTCAGACTCATATCTATCAAGAAAATGAATACCATCATCATCCTCTACGATTGTTTCATACTCTTCTATAAAATGGTCTTTATCTTTTTTTTCAATTATGCACTTTTTACCTTCTACATTAAGACAACTATATATATTTTTATCATATTGTTTTACAATTTCAAATATATCCCAACGACCAGCTAAATATTTAAATTCTAAATATTCTTCTTTTAAATATAACTTATCCAAAGATATTTTTTTAGATATAAAATCATCCAAATTAACTTTTCCTGTTGCTCTATCATTAGAACTAAAAATAGCAATTTCTAGATACTCATCATATATAATAAACCTAATAGAATCAGTTTCATAAAGAAATACACTATTATAAAACTGATTTGACACCGTACTATACCATCCATGCTTTGTTAGTAAAGGATATTCCAATGAAAACCCCAACTCTTCAAATATTGTACCATTTTGATATTTTTTAGATATAAGATTTGGCAGTTTTTTTATAGCTTCATCTAACCCATCAAGATTATTTAATATATCACTTCGATCGAATGTTTTATGATATAATAATTTTCCCTTTAGATAATCACCTACAAGTTCATCTTGTGTTATTTTTGCAATAGTTATTATATCGTTATTATATAAGATATACATACTCGATCCACATTCTAACTCTACTATATTAGTATAAGGTGTAAGATCTAATGATGATTTTTTTAAATCTAATATTATAACACGATTGTCTTTATGCCATTTCTTATAATATTTTAATGTCTTTTTTTTATATATATCTTGATCAACTTTTTGTTTATAATTAAAATAATCCATATTTTTTTCTTTTTGAGATTTACTATTTAGGATGCTATTAAATTTTTCTTCATCTTCACTATGTACTTTTACAATAGTATTCCTTGACATTTGATGTGAAACCTCTTGCACTTCTGTATTATTCCATTGTACTTTTATAGTAATCCATCTCTAGCTAAAATTGTATCTCCTACTTTAACTTCATTTGCAAAATTCCAAAGCATATTAGCAGCTTGTGCAGGATTTTTATCTTTATACTCTT
>JAMOPZ010000176.1 GCA_027064245.1 Campylobacterales bacterium | reverse complement strand
TGTTTTTCTAAAAACTTTATCATAGTTTGCTCATCTTTTGCTATTGCAAAGTGTCCAGCACTATGTACAAATTCCATAGAACTATCAGGCTTTAAAGCCCTACCATTTAACTCAAAACTACCTAATCTTTTTGATGGTATTTTTACTTTATAGTTATTTTCAATTTCATCTTCCCAAACTACAGCTTTGATGTGTGGTGTTGTTTCACCATTGATATATGTAGTCCAATGTGGGGTAAAACTATCAAGTTCTAAAATAGCTGGGTTATTGTTGAACACAAATGAGTTAGCAACTATTGATTTTGCTTTATTTAACTCATTTTGTGCATCAACTAAAAAGTTAAATACTATTATAGCAAACTCAACAGCTTTTGCAAATTGTAAATCTTGTTCTATACTATAAATATTTTTATGATTATAAGCTTTTATCAAAGATGAAAACTCAAATTCTTTTGCTTTTGATACTCCTGTATCATTATCATCTATAAGTTTTATAAGTTTTGAGATTTTTGGATATTCATCTTCAAAACCTAGATATTCCCAGATAAGCCCAGCACTACTTTTTCCACCTTTATATTGGTGATGATCAAAGTATTTTATACCATCATATTTTTTTCCAACATCTATAATCATATCATAAGAGTTAAAAGCTATAGTATCATGATTAACTCTAGCTACAACTATATCATCATCTGTAAATATCTTTAATAAGGCTATTGCACTTACTTCATCTGCATGAAATATCTTATTGTGTGTTGCTATTTTTTTTACCATTAGTTTTCTCCTAAGAAATTTATAAAATTATATAAAATATTATAGTCATATTTTGTCGCAATTTATTTTTTATGCTCAATTGTTACTACTTTAAACTCTACTCTTCTTGATCTATTTTTATCTTGTATAGTTTTTCCACTCTCTGTATCTTTATATAAAAGTTTTGAAAATGACATCCCATTTGCTCGTAAGTTTGATTGCAACCATTTTATATTGTTATCTATGATATTACTTTGTATATTGTAACAATAAGATAATACATTACTAGCTCTACTTTGTGATAGATTCATATTATAAAGATATGATTGTTTTTGATTCTCTTTTCCCCATCCATTTGATGTATGCCCTTCTACTCTTATCTCCTCTATCTCTTTTTTAAACTTTTTTGATGATAAAAGCTTGATATATCTTGGAAAAAAGTCTGTTAATATTATCTCAAAACTTTGTGGTATATCTGCTTTACCTACAGTAAATGGACTATTAAATCTTATAATATTATCTTTTGTAATTATTGCTTTCCATTGTATTAAATCTTTATCAAACTCTTTATGAAGTGCTTTGTTTAATTGTACTTTATATATCTCTTTTTCTTCTAATATTTGATATAAAAATGCAATAGAGATAAACATAAATATCATCATAAGAGCAGACATAATATCTGCTATATTTATCCATTGTGATTCTTGATTTTCCATAATTATAGTTTCCTATTTGCTTCTCTTAAAAGTAGTTGCATCTGCTCTTTTACTATATCTGTAGTATCTCGTAAGCTTACTTTTACATCATTACTAGACTCTTTTAGATTTAAGATAATAGCTTCTATATTTTTTTGCTCATTTTCTTTCATTAGTTCTACTTTTTGAAGCTGTTTTAATACACTATTTAAACTCTCTTCACTTTTTGTTAGTTGAGTTTTATAATTATCTTGCCATACTATCATAGCTTTAACCGATTCATTTAGTTGTTTAAAATTATCGCCAAATTGTGCAGTTAGATTTTTGTTAAAATCTTTTACTACCATCTCTAAAGCATCTAGAGTTTGCGATTTATTTGATTTTATAGGTTTAAATATAGATATAATGATTGAAAAAAATATCCCAACACCACTAGTGATAAATGCAGTTTTAAGCCCATCTAAAAGCAATGGCATACTTATCTTTATATCTGTTACATCAAAATGATATAGTCCTATAGCAATACCTACAAATGTACCAAATACACCAAGACTTACTATCTCATTTTTATAATTTCTTTTTGCATTTTTACCAACACTTAGAAAAAATAAAATTACTATAATTCCTACTATACTTACTGTTATTATATTTGCCATTTTTTATCCTTTGTGTGCATATATTGCATCAAATTTTTTAATCTCTTTTTTATAACCACTTACTACAAATAAAAACTTTGTTTTATATTTGTATGCCAATTTTGAAGTATCAAAACTATTTAAGCTATTGGTTATATCCCTAAACTGTCTATTTAGTTTTGTGTAATCTTTAAACTGAACTATCACTCTATTTTGATTGATATCATCTCTTATAATTTTATGAGTATTGAAAACTTTTTCAAGAGATAAAAGAAGATCTAGCTCATATTGAGCCAAATCCTCTTTTTTTCTTGGTGTTCCAAATACTTTTTTATTAATAATTTTTGATAGCATCCATCCAATTGCAAAAAATACAATACCTATCATAAATCCACCTGTAGCCATACCAAATATACCCATAATTCCAGTAGCTATATAAACTAAAAGAGATGATATACCAATACTTATAATTTTCTCTTCAAAAGCACTTGTAATAT
>JAMOPZ010000175.1 GCA_027064245.1 Campylobacterales bacterium | reverse complement strand
CTTTTGATCAAATCTGCTGATTTTTGTAAGTTTATCTGTATAGATCTATTTATCTCATTATTTGTTTCAAGATATTTTTCAAAATCCTCTTCACTCATATTTTCAGATCTATATAACTGCTCTATCTGATTTGTTTCATCTTTTAAATGTGTGATTCCTGTAAGTGCCATACCTATTGGTGTATTGATCTCATGTGCAACTCCTGCTACCATATTTCCTAAAGCTACCATATTTTCTGATTGTACTAAATGCTCTTGTGCCTCTTTAAGTTTTTTTAGTTGCTCATTGAGATTTTTTAACATTTTATTAAATGCACTACTTAAGTAGGTTAATTCATTATTTGTATTGCTATTTATAACTATTTGTTTATGTTGTGATATTTTATCAAGTTGTATATTTTTAATCTTATTTGTAATATCCTCTAAAGGAATTGTCAAATACTTTTTAAAAGCCCATATAAACAATACTGTTAAAATCAAACTTTTTATAAGTGAATTTATAAATATAATAAAAAAACCAACCTTTACACGATCAAACACTACATTTGCATTGCTATAGTATCTTACTGTGCCTATATATTGTGATTTGTTATTTTTTATATATTTTAAATCCTCATTTGCAATCAATAAGCTTGGGTCTTTTAAATCAAGGTTTTTATCATATTTTGAAAATAAAATCTCTTTTGTTTTTTTATCGTAAATATCTACACCTAAAACTGTTGGAAGTTTTAATACACCGTTCATTATAGATTCTACTTGATTATCATCAAAGTTCCAAACAGATTGTACTAAAGATGGCTTAAATGTTAAAGATATTTTTTGTAGTTCAGATTTTATACTATCTTGTGTATGGTAATATTCTATTGCAAAATGGATTATTGTTATTACAATAGTAATACTAAAATAAAAAGTAAAAACAACTTTTAGTAACTGTTTTGATATAGAGATAAATTTTTTATTTTGATTTGACATTATTATTCCAAATTACATATACTTTTAATAGTATCGCTATCTTCTAAAAATATATCTACAAGTTTTGGATCAAAATGTTTGCCTCTTTGCTCTTTTATAAACTCAAATGCTTTTTGAAATGGCCAAGCCTCTTTATAAACTCTTTTGTATGTTAGGGCATCAAAAACATCTGCTATAGCTGTGATACGACCATATATATGTATCTGTTCACCTTTTAATCCCCGTGGATATCCACTACCATCCCATTTTTCATGATGCTCATAAGCAATAATAGATGCTGTTTGTAAAATCTCCCTTTTTCCACACTCTAGTATATTGTATCCTATTTCAGAATGGGTTTTGATGATCTCATACTCCTCATCTGTTAATCTAGCAGGTTTTAAAAGTATATTATCAGGTATTGCTACTTTTCCTATATCATGCATAGGTGATGCCATCTCTAGCCTTTTTGCTTCCTCTTGATCTAACCCATAATTTATAGCTAAAAAATAAGATATTTTTGCTACTCTATTTACATGGTTTGCAACCTCTTGTGATCTATTTTCCACAACAGAACCAAGTCTTGCTATAAGCTCTTTTTGTGTTTGTATAATCTCATTGTGAAGATGTATATTTTCATAAGCTACTAATATATCATTTGAAAATATACCTATAAAATCTTTATCTAATTGACTTAATTCTCTACACCCTTCTATATATAAGAATAGATCATTATTCTTACCTGTACTAAAAAAACCAACATATACATCATCTTTGAAAAAACTTTTTTTTGATATAAATGCTTCATCTAGCAAAGATAGAGCTTCAGGAGTTATTACATTAAAATTATCATTATCTTTAAATTTTCCTGCAGTTGCTAGTAACTTAAATTTATTTTCATTTTTATCATTGTCTAGTATTGCAAAAAATGCATCGCTAGCTTTTATATTACCTGGTTCATGATTTAGATTTAAAATACTAACAAGTTGAGCTAAAACACCCTCTACAAATAAATTTAAAGAGTGTATTTGAAATATTGTACGAGATGCGCTAATAATCTTTTTTAACCCAATTTTATTTTGTTCTATTATGCTTAGATCACGATAAGACCTAATTGCAGAAACAAGAGATGAAAAAAGTTTTATAGAAGATAATTCAGTTTTTTCTTTATAATCGTTTATATCATAATTTAATATTACATCTTTTTCTGGAGCTAACCCTGGCTGTCCTGTACGAAGTATTATTCTAATTTTTGTATTATTTAACTCTTCTCTAATTTTTTGTGCTACTATTAATCCTGCATCATCTGTTTCCATTACAACATCAAGAAAAACAACAGCTATATCAGTATGTTTTTGCAATATTTCAATAGCTTCTTTTCCATTATAGGCACTTAAAAAATCTAGTTTTTTATGTTCAAACACAAAATCTTTTAAAACAGATTTTGTTATATTATGCACCTCTTTCTCATCATCTACAATTAATACTTTCCATATTTCTTTATAGATTTTTGTTTCAGTCGTCTTTTTTTTTGCAAACTTCATCATACCCATATCGCACCGCCTTATAATTTTTTAAAAAATACTATCTTGCTAAAGTATCTTATCTAAAAATAAATTAAAATTTAATATAT
>JAMOPZ010000174.1 GCA_027064245.1 Campylobacterales bacterium | reverse complement strand
ACTTATCTGGGAACATTTAGGCTTTGAAGATGAGTATCCAAAAATCACAAAACTAATTAAAATCATAGATGACAATGATACAGGAGTATCAAAAGCAAAAGAGTTTGAATATTCATCTTTGATAAAAGCATACAATAGTAGAGATATCTATAGTAAAGAGCAAGATGAACAGTTTAAAAAAGCCGTTGAGTTTGCTATGACTGTATTTAATTCTTTAGCAGATGCTCAAGAAGATATATACGAAGCAAAATCAATAGTTGCAAACTCTTTTAGTTTTCACAACAATAAAAAGATAGTAGAACTATCAGAGTTTACACCACATTGGACTACATATATAAATGGTACAACTACCCCACATATCAAAGCAGTAGTTTGGGAAGATGAAGTTGAAAAAAACTATAAAGTAAAGATACCATCAAAAAGACTAGGTACATTTGAACTTCATGGTAAAGCCTTAAAACCAGATGATTCTATGGAATTTGTACATAGTGCTGGACATTTTGCAATAGCAAAAGATGAAGACACTATGATAAGGTTTTTAGAAAAACAAGTAGCTTAGACAGAATATGACTAAGATAAAAAATATAATATAAAAAATAAAAAAAGGAAAATATAGATATGGAACAAATGAAACAATATATTAAAAATATGAGAGAAGTTACAAATAAGAATATCAATGATAATATAGGATTAACAACAGGATTTGAAGAACTTAACTTAAAAATGTCAGGATTTAAGAATCAAGAGCTAACCGTAATAGCCTCAAGAATAGGATATGGAAAAACCGCTTTAGTTTTAAATAGTGTAATAGAAAATATAAAAGATGATAGTGGAGTGTTATATTTTTCGTTAGATTTACAAAAAGAGCAGATATTAACTAGAATCATAGCAATGGAATCAAAAGTAAGATTAGCAGAACTTAAAAGAGGTATTTTAACTCAAGATGAAAAAATAATAGTGGATGATACTATTGATAAATATACAGATGCAAAATTACTTATAGATGATACTAAATATCCTACATTAGAATATATAGAAAACAAGATAAAATCAATAGCTTCAAATAAAGAAAATGTTCTTAAAATAGTAGTAATAGACTATATTGATCTAATTGATAATAGTTCAAACCAAAATATCGCAAGAGAATTAAAAAAATTTGCTATAAAATATAATCTTCCTATAATTGTATTATCACAATTATCAAATAAAATAGAAAAAAGATTAAATCAACGACCACAATTAAATGATTTAAAAGATAAAAATCTAAAAATAGAAGCAGATTTAGTTTTATTTCTATATATTAATGATTTTGTACAAAAAGATTTAGAAGAACAAAAAGAGATAAAATCAATATTAAAAAATGATTACCCTGAATATAAAAGTGCTTATGTAGATAAACCAATAGTTTCTGCTGATATTATAATTGCAAAACAAAAACATGGTGGAAGCAATCTTACAGTAAAATTAGATCTACTTAAAGATATGGCAATATTTTATATGCAAGAAAAATTAGAAGAGACTAAAAAACAAGAAATATTTAAAGAAATAGATGAAATTTTAAAAGATTATGAAGAGGGATATAAGTACAGATATGGTTTACCGTTTAAAAAAGAGTATTATATAGATTTAGATATTATAGATGCTTATGAGCTAAATTTATCTAAAATTCCAAATGAAATTTATAAATTAAAAGATTTACGAATATTAAGGTTACAAAAAAATAATCTAACTTCATTATCTAAAAAAATATCAACTTTTAAAAACTTAGAAACAATATGTTTATGTGATAATAAACTTACAAAACTACCAAAAAATTTAATAACATTAAAAAACTTAACAGAGTTAGGTTTATGCAATAACCCAACATTAAAAAAACTACCTGATAGTTTTAAAAATTTACAATTAAAAAGCTTAAGTATTGATGGTAAACTATTAAATAAATATATAGATATACTCTCTCAAATAAAAACTATAGAAGAACTTGAAATTCATGGTGGTAAAATATCTAAAAAAGTATTTAGAAAATTAACAACATTACCAAATCTAAAAGAACTTACATTTGAAGCTATAAAAAACAAACGATTTCCAAAAAAAATAAAACAATTTAAAGTATTAGAAAAATTAACTATTGAAAAATCTGATACTTTTTTACAGTATGATAATAATATTACTGAAGATATTTTTTTACAAAATATAAAATTAATTGAGATAAACAATAAGGAGTTGATAAATGTATAATAAAATAATAACAATTAGATATAGTAGTACACAAAGATTTTAATAGTTTACTTGGTCAGCTTGTAGGTATAAATCATTTTGATGTTATAATATATCAATATGATCATATCAAAAAAGGATATATGTCTTTACCAGCACCTTGTAGAAGTTGGTTGAAAGCATAATGACACAGATATAATTAATATAAACGGAGATAAAGTTATGGAAAATAAAAGAGCAGATTATTACGATATATCTAAAGTTAAGTGTTTTGATGAAATAAAAAAGTTTTATCAGTCTCTTACTGACTTAAGAAATAATTTACTTCATTCTAATTCTGGTAAACAAGTAAGATTTACAATTCAAGCGATTAAAT
>JAMOPZ010000173.1 GCA_027064245.1 Campylobacterales bacterium | reverse complement strand
GACCTAAAGAAGGAAATTATTATTTTAATTTTAATTATATTAAAGATAGAATAAGCACTGCTATGTTTGATAATATAAGAGTTTTAGATATACGAAGAGCAAATTATAGAAGTGGTATTATTAAACATAGTGATTTAAAAAAGTTAAGAATTAAATTAAATGAATTTTTAAATATTACTCCCCCAAAAAGGGAGATGGAGCGTTCTTCCAAAGGGAAGTCGCAAAAAAGTACCCACATTATAACAAAAGAAGATAATAATGTCAAGTAAAATAATATTATTTAGAGCAGATTCATCATCTAGCATAGGTACAGGGCATATTATGAGAGATTTAGTTCTTGCTCAAAAGTATGCTAAAAAAGGGTATAAAATAGTATTTGCTACACAAAATTTAGATAGTAATATAAATCATAAGATAAAAGAATCTGGATATGAAATAAAGATTTTAAAATCAAATAGTAAAAAAGAGTTAAAAAAACTTATAAAAAAATTAAAAATAGATATGGTTGTATTTGATAATTATAATATAGATGAAAAGTATGAAAAATACATTAAAAATAAAACAAAAGTAAAAATCTTATCTCTTGATGATACATATCAAAAACACCATTGTGATATACTTTTAAATCATAATATAAGTGCTGATGAGAAAAGATATAAGGGTCTAGTTCTCAAATATTGTGAGCTTAGATGTGGAGCAAAATATACACTTCTAAGAGAAGAGTTTCTACAAGAAACGAGTAAAGTATATAAACCAAATAAAAAGTTTACTTTTTTTATAGCTATGGGTGGAGCTGATACTGCTAATTTAAATATAAAGATATTAAAAGTCTTAAGAAACTTTAAAAATATTAAAGTGAATATTGTAACAACACAAGCAAACCAAAATTTAAAAGAGTTAAAAAAATATTGTAAAAATAAAAATTGGATAAAACTTCATATAAACTCTACAAAAGTAGCAAAGCTTATGAGAAAATCAGATTTTGCAATAATAACACCCAGTGTGACACTAAATGAAGTATATTTTATGAATCTACCGTTTATTGTAATTAAAACAGCTGAAAATCAAAAAGATATATATGAGTATTTGATTAAAAATAGGTATATGGCATTAGAAAAGTTTAAAAGTAAAAGCTTGTATAGATGCATAAAGGAAGTACTTTAAAATGAAAATTGCTATTTTGACTACACCAAATCAATGGTTTGTCCCTTATGCAAAAAAATTATATAAAGATATATTAGAATTAAAATTATTTTTTCATTATACAGAGATAAATGATAGTTTTGATGTATTGTTCATACTGAGTTATCATAATATTATTCCAAAAGAATTTTTAGAAAAAAGTAAATACAATATTGTAATCCATGCAAGTGCTTTACCTAAAGGTAAAGGGTGGGCACCACTGTTTTGGCAGGTATTAGAAGGTCAAAAAGAGATACCTTTTAGTATGTTTGAAGCTAGCAATGGAGTAGATAATGGTGATATTTATATGCAAAAAACTCTAAAATTAACTGGTTATGAACTAAATGAAGAATTAAGAGAAAAACAGGCAAATCATATTATGAAAATGTGTAAAGAGTTTATAGATAATTATGAGAAATATAAAATTCCAACTCCTCAAAGTGGTGATGAAACTTTTTATCCAAAAAGAAGTGTTGATGATAGTGAATTGGATATAAATAAAACTATCAAAGAACAATTTAATCTTCTTAGAATTGTAAATAATGATGACTATCCTGCTTTTTTTGAAATAGATGGATATAGGTATGTTTTAAAAATAGAGCTTGATAAAATGGAGGGGGGGGTAGAACTCATTGATTTTGTAGATATGGGTTTTGAAGAGATTGAAATGGTACTTGAAATGAGAAATAATAATGAGATAAAAAGATGGATGTATAATAAAGATGATATTGAATTAGATAGCCATTTGCAATTTATAAATACTTTACTTTTTGATACAATTAAACAATACTTTTTAGTAAGAAAAGATGAACAATATTTAGGTGTAGTGGATTTTACAAATATTGATAATAAAACAAAAGAGTGTGATTTTGGACTTTATGCCAACCCGTTTATTAAAACAGCAGGTATCGGCAGAATTTTAGAAGAGATATGTATAAAGTATGTTTTTGATGTTCTAAAATTAAAAAAACTAAAACTAGAAGTTTTTAGTGAAAATGAAAAAGCATTAAAATTATATAAAAAATATAATTTTAAAGAAGTTGATAGTAAAATGATTAACAATAAACGGGTAGTTTGTATGGAGTTGAAAAATGAAAATAGGAAAATTTAATTTAGAAAAAGATGGTGTTTATATCATAGCAGAACTTAGTGCAAATCATAATGGAAGTATAGAGGTGGCAAAACAGACTATAAAAGTTGCAAAAAGTATAGGTGCAAATGCTATAAAACTACAAACTTATACAGCAGATACTTTGACACTTGATTGTAAAAAAGATGATTTTAGGATAGATGGTGGAACACTTTGGGATGGTAAAAGTTTGTATGAACTTTATCAAGAAGCATATACACCATGGGAGTGGCATAAAGAGTTGTTTGAGTACGCAAGAGGTATAGATATAGATATATTTTCA
>JAMOPZ010000172.1 GCA_027064245.1 Campylobacterales bacterium | reverse complement strand
TCAGCTATGGGGATATAAGCGTACAGATTAAGATATTATTTATTAATATAGTTGTATAATACTTTATGGCAAAAGATATAGAGTATAAATCAAATAATAATATTGTTTTCTCTTGTAAATATCATATTGTATGGTGTCCTAAATATAGAAGAAAAGTATTAATTGATGAAGTTGAAATTAGGTTAAAAGAGATTATATATCAAATAGCTAAAGAACTAAGGGTTGAAATAATAGAGATGGAAACAGATAAAGACCATATCCACATTTTAGCAGATGTTGACCCACAATTTGGAGTTATGAACTTTGTTAAAAAAGCTAAAGGTAGAAGTAGTAGATTGTTAAGAGATGAATTTCATCATCTAAAAACTAAACTACCTACTCTTTGGACTAATTCATCTTTTATATCAACAGTTGGTGGAGCACCTTTAGAAGTTGTAAAACAATATATTGAAAATCAACAAAGAAGTGAAAAACCTAAAGAAAAAAACAAGTGGAAAGATTATTTGAAAAGTTGTGAAGTAAAAAAATGATTAGAACATATAAATATAAACTTTACAAAACTAAAAAAGATAAACATATTCACGATGTTATTAATATTAGTGGAATTATTTATAATCATTGCATAGCACTTCACAAAAGATACTATAAACTATATAGAAAACATCTTAATAAATTTCAACTTCAAAAACACCTAACTAAACTTAAAGGGAGAGAGAAATATTCATTTTGGAAAAAAGTACCTAGTCAATCTATTCAAGATATAACAGTTAGAATAGATAATGCTTATAAAAAGTTTTTTGATTATGCAAAAGGTAAAAGTAAACTCAGAGTAAGCCCACCATCTTTTAAAGCAGTTAGAAAATATAAATCATATACTTTAAAAGGTAAAGTAGGTTATAAATTAGATAAAAATACTGTTTCTCTTAATGGTTATAAATACAAGTTCTGGTTATCAAGACCGATAGATGGAACTATAAAAACTGTAATCGTTAAGAGAGATAGTATAGGGGATTTTTATATCTGTATCACTTTAGAAAAAGAAGATTTAAAATACAATGTCGCAACAGGTGAAAGCGTGGGCATAGATTTTGGATTAAAAACTTTTTTAACCCTAAGTGATAAATCAGAAATCCAATCACCACTATATCATCTCAAAAACCTAACTAAACAAAAAAGACTAAATAGAAATCTATCAAAAAAGAAAAAAGGCTCAAACAGTAGAAAAAGAGCTAAAATACAACTAGCAAAACTACATATAAAAACAGCTAATCAAAGAAGAGATTATTTTCATAAACTCTCAAATGATTTAGCAAATAAATATAATAATATTTTCATAGAAGATTTAAATATGAAAGCTATGCAGATGATGTGGGGAAGAAAAATATCTGATTTAGCTTTTAGTGAATTTGTAAACATCTTAGAGTATAAAGCAAATGTAACTAAAATTGATAGATTTTTTCCAAGCAGTAAAACTTGTTCAAATTGTGGAACAGTTAAAAAAGATTTAGATTTAAAAGTAAGAGTATATAAATGTGATACTTGTAATTTTGAAATTGATAGAGATTTGAACGCAAGTATTAATATAAAAAGAGTTGGGACATCAACTCTAGCAGGAGAAGTTGTAAGAGCTACTTCGGTAGCCTAACTTCGTTGATAGCCTAATCCATCTCACTTTAGCTTGAGGATTTAGAATCCCCTTGCTTTAGCTATGGGGAGTATGTCAAAACATTGTAGTACAAGATATTGTTGATAACGAAAGCGTTGTTCAAGCTGATTTAGTAATTACTAGTTTTGAAGACAAGATGAGTGATGCTTTAATTTTGTATTTAGTTGAGATTACTTCAAAAGAGCATACAGTAGATATTATTGAATTTGTATCAACTCTATGTGAAGCAAGTAATGACAAAATAGATAACTTGTTAATTTATGGAGAATAGCAATATCTAAGAAGATAAGATAAATTGTTGAGGTTAAGCTACCTCGGTAATTCAACTGCATAAAAATAAGGCTTAAAAAAATATTATTAAGAAGCAAAAGGAGAAAAGTTAAAATGAAGAAGCAGAACTTTTGTAGTGTAATGGGCTTGATTGTGTTATACAGTCGGCTCGTGTAAGAAAAAAACAATAATTTTGACTGTTTTTATTGTGTTGAAAAAATTAACTTTATATTTTTCTATAATTTGGGTAGTTTTTATTGGTTTTGTTTCTTATATTCCATATAAAGAAGCGACTACTTTAAAAGAAAGTTCTACTAAATCAATGGGTAATTGCAGAATTGTCAATACTGCTTATGCTATTGATAATGGGCATAGGCTTTATATGATTGATAAAGTTGGGAATACAAGCAAAAATAGACATATTATTGCTGTAGATTACAGTGGAGTTGTTCACGATTTTTCAAAAGCCTCAAATGCAAAGAAAAATGAGCATATCTCTGATTATTTATCTCGAACAAACACATATACATATTGCATTGTTAATGCTGATACTAATGCTTTTGAACAAATCATAATCCGCAATCCTCTTCTATAATCTGTGATTTAGGAGAGGTCAAGGATTATTCAGGCTTTGCCTGATTAGAGATATATTTTTTAATTATCTCAA
>JAMOPZ010000171.1 GCA_027064245.1 Campylobacterales bacterium | reverse complement strand
TTTACAATTATATCCTAGTGAATTAAGCTATCAAATTATAGCAAATATTTACTATGCTACAAAAAAGTATAGTGAAGCTTTAAAATATTATGAAAGTGCTTATGCCTTAAATCAAACTCAAAAAAACTTATTATCTTTGGTTGATATTTTATATACAAATCTTAATAAAAAAGATAAGGCATTAGCTTATCTTGAAACTTATATTCAAAATCATAAATGTATGGGAAAAGTTTGTCAAAAACTTATGCTTATATATCAAGAACAAGGTGATGTTGATGGTATGATAGTAGTATTAACAAAAATGTATAATTATTATAAAAGTAATTCTACTACAAATGAGATGGCACTTATGGTAAAAAAACTTATCCTTTCTCTTTTAGATAAACAACATATAGATAAAACTATACGATATTTAGAGCTTAATCAACTTGATACTAAAAAGTTAATTAATCTTTATTATCAAAAAGGTGATTTAAAAAAAGCTTTATTTTTAACAAAAAAATTGTATAACAAAAATAATGATCCAGTTCTTTTAGGTAAAATAGCTATTTTTAGATTTGAATTAGCTAAAGATAAAAGAAAAGTACTAAAAAATGTAATAGCAAATTTTGAATTAGCATTAAGTAGTGGTATTAATATAGCACAATATCAAAACTATTATGGTTATCTTTTAATAGATTATGATGTAGATATTAAAAAAGGTATCTCTTTAATAAAACAAGCATTAAAAAATATACCAAATAATGTAGCATATAAAGATTCTTTAGCTTGGGGATATTATAAATTGCATAAATGTAATAAAGCATATATCTTGATGAAGGAAGTTGTCCAAACAGTAGGATTAACAGATAGCGAGATTAAAAAACATTGGGATAAAATAGATCGTTGTAATATAAAAAAATAAAGTATATAATAGAATATAAAATTAAGGATGAGTTTATATGGAATTTAAAGAAGAAAATAAATTAATATTAGAAATACAGCAATTACAAGAGGCTTTTGAAAAAACAACAGCTAAGCTTATTAAAGATGTGCAACGCCAAGATAAGATTATGGCTAGAAGTGATAGAAGGCAAAGAAAAGAGTATGATGAACTTCAAATAAAGCTAAAAGAGGTAAAATCTTTACAGCTTGCACAAAAGGAACTTTTAGATTCTTTTATTAAACTTCTTGCTAATGCTATTGATGCTAAGAGTAAATATACAGGTGGGCATTGTGAAAGGGTTCCTGAATTGGCTTTGATGATTGCCAATGAAGCTAGTAAAAATAAAGATGGTGTTTTAAGTGATTTTTCTATTGAAACTGAGGATCAAAAAAGAGAGCTTTCTATTGCTTCTTGGTTACATGATTGTGGAAAAATAGTAACTCCTGAATATGTAGTAGATAAAGCTACAAAACTTGAAACTATCTATAACCGTATTCATGAGATAAGAACAAGATTTGAAGTTATACATAGAGATAAAACAATCGAAGCTTTAGAAAAGAAATTATCTGGAGAAAATGTAAAAGAGGTTGATATTTGGCTTGAATTAGAACATCAAAAGTTACAAGAAGAATTTCAAATTATTGCAAATGCAAATATAGGTGCAGAGTTTATAAAAGATGAAGATAAAGAGATTATTAAAAATATAGCAACAAGAACTTGGATGAGGAATTTTGATGATACTGTTGGTTTGGCACATGAAGAGAAACAAAGAGTTTTAAAAGAAAACTCAATAACTCCACAAATAGAAAAATTAATAGATGATAAGGTTAGACATATTATTCCACGAGAATCTTTTGATTATGAAAAATATGAAAAGATGGGCTTTAAGACACCAGTACCAAAACATCTTTATAATTTAGGAGAGCTTTACAATTTAACTATTAGTGCAGGAACTTTAAGTTATGAAGAAAGATTTAAAATTCAAGAACATGTACAAATGACAATTATGATGTTAGAGCAATTACCATTTCCTGAACATCTAAAAAATGTACCTCTTTATGCTGGAGCTCATCATGAAACTTTAATAGGTACAGGATATCCAAGGGAGCTTACTATTGATGATATGCCAATAGCTTCAAGAATTATAGCAGTAGCAGATGTATTTGAAGCATTAACTGCCTCAGATAGACCATACAAAGAACCAAAAACCTTATCAGCTGCTATTAGAATTTTAAGTTTTATGGTAAAAGATCAACATCTTGATAAAGATATTTTTACATTGTTTTTAAAAAGTGGTATTTACAAAGAATATGCAAAAAAATATCTTAAGCCAGAACAGACTGATGATGTGGATATAACACAATATATATAATGGATAAAATTGAAATTATTAATTATATAGTATTTTATTATTGTAGCTATTTTTCAATAGTAGCTACAGGCGGACTTATATAATATCCTTGAGTATAATCTATTCCTATTTCTTGTATTATATCTAACACCTCTTTAGAGTGTACAAATTCTGCTACAGTTTGAATTCCCATTTGTGAAGCAAAATTATACATAGTTTCTACTATAGTTCTACTAAAAGGATCTTTGTCTATATTTTTTATTAAACTACCATCTATTTTTAAAATATCAGGTTTAAAATCTAAAAGTCTTTCAAAATTTGAATATCCTGATCCAAAAT
>JAMOPZ010000170.1 GCA_027064245.1 Campylobacterales bacterium | reverse complement strand
TATAGTATAAAAGATAACTATGAGCAAATTTTAAAAAAAAGAAGAGTTACTTCAAGATTAAAATCTTCTATTTTAACAAAATGGAAACAATACAATAGTGGATACCAAACCATTGAAGAAAAAAAACAATTAAAAAAAATAAATTATAGAATTTATCATAATTTTAAATTAAGAAAATTAAGAAATTTTAAACAAAATATTAAAGATATAAAATATCTAATTGCTTATGAAGCACAAATTGCATCAAAACAAAGAAAAGAGTTTTTAACAAATTATAGTCAAATAAAAAATCATCTTTTATATGCTCAAATTATTATTATTGTTATTGTTTTACTTATTACTGCATATATTATTTATCAAGAGATTATCGCTTTAAATCATCTAAAACGACTAAATGAACAATACAAAATAGAAGCAAATACAGATGGGCTAACAAATCTTTATAATAGAAAATATTTTGATACTATTTTTAAAGAGCTAATCCCTATAAGTTATGAGAATAACTGGACAAGTGTATTTGTGATGATAGATATAGATTTTTTTAAACAATACAATGATACTTATGGTCATGACGCAGGGGATATTGCACTTAAAAGTGTAGCAAAGATATTAGATACTATTATTGATAAAGAATATGAATATCCTTTTAGATTAGGCGGAGAGGAGTTTGGAATAATTATATTTAATACAAATGAAAAATATGTACAATACACTTTAAATAATATTCAATATAGTTTAAAACAACTTCAAATACCACATAGTGCTAGTAAAACAAATTTTTTAACAATCTCTATGGGAGTTGCAATGGTAAATAAAAATACATATAATCTTAATTTTCAACAACTATATAATTTAGCAGATGAAAAATTATACTACTCTAAAGAACATGGTAGAGATCAATATACATTTTAAAACAGGAAAATATAATGAAGCTTATTAAATGGTTATTCACAATTGCATTAGTAACACTAGGTGTGCTATACACAGCACTATTTACACAATTTGGTAATAATATTCTTATACCTATTGTAGAACAGCAAGCTATGAAAAGCACACAAATAAAAGATATTAAAATTGTAAATTTTGCCTTATCTTTTACAAATTTTCATACAAATATTTTACTTGATAAACAAACTATATCACTAAAAGCTGATTTTGATATAGCTAAACAAATAGTAAATAGCTCTTTTATTGTAAATATAAAAGATCTTAGTAGATTTAATTATATCACAAAACAAAAACTAAAAGGTAGCTTTTTTACAAAAGGTGAATTAAAAGGTACTTTTGATAAACTAAAATTAAAAGGATTAGCAAAAGTAGCAAAAGGTAATATAGACTACAAATTAGATATAAATAAAAATAATATTCATAATATTATCGTAGATATAAAATCATTAGATATAAGCACTTTATTATATATGGTAAATCAACCAAAATATACATCAGGTAAATTAAATAGTAAGATAAGTATATCTACTTTAAAAAAACTAAAAGGTGTAATAAAAACAACTATACTAGATGTTACATTAGATAAAAAGAATATAGAAAATTATCTAAATTCACCTGCAAAATCTTCATATAAAAATATATTAAATACACTATTAAAAACAAATCAAACATTAGAAAAGTATATTCACAAAGAACTAACCCAAGAAATTTTTAAAACTATTACTATAGATACAACTTTAGATAATAAAATTATTAATAATACCTTATTTATGAAAAGTAAACACAGTACTATAAAATCAAAAAAATTATATACTAATCTTGAAAAAAATTATTTAGATGCTATTATTGATCTTAATTTTTATGGGTACAACTTAGGATTAAAACTAAAAGGTGATATAAATAAACCAAAAATAAAATTTAATATTAGTAAGTTATTAAACAACAAAATAAAACAAAAAGTTAAAAATAAATTAAATAGTTTTTTAAAAAATAAAATTAAAAATAAAGATCTAAATAATCTTATTAATAACCTATTTTAGGAGATAAATATGTACAGTAATCAACTATACAAAATATTAAAAGAGAAAAAATTTATCATAAGTGGACCTTGTGTTATAGAAAATGAATCTATGATTATGCATTTAGCCCAAAATATAAAAGAGATTACCCAAGATTTAGGTTTTACTTATATATTTAAAGCTAGTTTTGATAAAGCAAATAGAACATCACTAGATAGTTTTAGAGGTCCAGGACTTGAAGAAGGATTAAGGATATTAGAAAAAGTAAAAAAAGAATTTAATCTACCAATTACAACAGACATTCATGAATCTTCTCAAGCATCAGCACTAGCAGATGTAGTTGATATCATACAAATACCAGCTTTTTTGTGTAGGCAAACAGATCTACTTATAGCAACTGCAAAAACAGATAAAATAGTTAATATAAAAAAAGCACAATTTTTAGATGGAAAAGATATGATACATCCACTTAATAAAGTAAAAAATAGTGGAAATAATAAAATTATATTAACAGAAAGAGGCTCTATGTTTGGTTTAGGTAATTTAGTAGTAGATTTTAGACAAATTATAGATATGAAAGAGTTTGGATATCCTGTGGTTATGGATGTAACACACTCTACTCAAAAACCATCAGCTCTAAACGGTAAAAGTGGAGGAGATAGAAAATATGCTCCATATATGGCAAAGTTAGCAAATGCAGTAGGAGTTGATGGATTTTTCTTTGAAGTACATGAGAACCCTGAATTAGCTTTAAGTGATGGACCAAATATGGTTTATCTAAAAGATTTTAAAGATATATTAAAAACAATTATTTAAAAGGTATTATATGAAATTAGCAGTATTTGATTTTGACTCTACACTTATGGATGGAGAAACTATAGATTTTTTTGCAAAAGAGTTAGGTCTTGAAAAAAAAGTAGCAACTATAACCGAACAAGCTATGAGAGGGGAATTGGACTTTTTTGAAAGCTTAATTACAAGGGTAAATCTACTAAAAGGCTTAGAGTATAATAAAGTTATAGAGATAGGAAAAAACCTTCCCCTTATGCCAGGAGCATTAGAACTTATACCCAAACTAAAAGAAAATGGTTACAAGGTGATCTGTTTTAGTGGTGGATTTAGAGTAGGAACTACTCCTGCAAAAGAGAAACTAGGACTTGATGGGGATTTTGCAAATATTTTACATCATAAAGATGGGGTTTTAACAGGACTTGTAGGTGGTGATATGATGTTTGATTTTAGCAAAGGGGATATGATACAAAGAGTTCAAAATATATTAGGGGTATCAAAAGAGAATACCTTAGTATGTGGAGATGGTGCAAATGATAGAAGTATGTTTCCCTATGCAGCTAAAAAAATAGCATTTTGCGCAAAAGATATATTAAAAAAAGAAGCTAATATTATAATAGATAACAAAGATTTAACAAAGATCTTAGAATATATATTATAATTTAATTTTTTAATTTAATAAAAATATTAATATGAAAGAGAGTTAATTATGGAAAAAATAGAGTGTGATGTTTTAATAATAGGTGGTGGACCAGCGGGTGCAGTAAGTGCTGTTACTGCAAAAATGAATTATCCTGACAAAGAGATTTTAGTAATTAGAGAATATAAAGAACAACTTGTTCCTTGTGCAATACCATATATTTTTGGAAATACATTAGGTAGTACTCAAAAAGATTTAGGATCTTGTGGGCAAGCCAAAGAGATGGGTATATCAACTTTAATTGATAAAATTACAGATATTGCTATAAAAGATAAAATTGCTTTTAGTGCTAATAAAGCTATCCATTTTGATAAACTAATTTTTGCTACAGGATCACAACCATTTGTACATGAATCACTGCAACATGCCCTTGCTTTAAATGGTGTTTTTACAGTATCAAAACATAAAAATCTTATAGATAAAGCTAAAGATTATATAACTGATAAAGAAGATATCGTAATAGTAGGAACTGGATTTATAGGTATTGAGATGGCTATGGAATTAGCAAATAGTGATAAAAATATAACTATAATTGGTGGAAGTAACCATATATTAAAAGGTGCTTTTGACACTGAAGTTGCAATTGAAGCTGAAAAAATATTAATAGAATCTAAAGTAACATTTATAAGTAATGATAGAGTTTGTGAAATTATAGATAAAAATGGAGATAATATTGTAAATAGTGTTAAACTAAAAAGTGGAAAAATCATAGATACTCAAGTTGTAATACTAGCAACAGGGTACAAACCAAACACACAACTTGCAAAAAAAATAGGTCTTCATCTTGGTACTTATGGTGGAATTTGGGTAGATGAGTATATGAGAACTTGCAATCATGATATTTTTGCAGTAGGAGATTGTAGTTCAAGAAGAACATTTATTACAAAAACTGCATCAAAAGTGATGTTAGCATCTACTTCTTCAGCAGAAGGAAGAACAGCTGGAAGCTCACTTTATGGTATAAAATATATTAAAGGTTTTAGCGGAACTATTGCAATTTTTTCAACAATGATAGGAGATACTGCATTTTCTTCAGCAGGTGTTACTCAAGAAGAAGCTATAAAATCAGGTATGGATATAGTTGTAGGTACATTCAGTGGTATGAATAGACATCCAGCAACTATACCAGATGCTCAAAAACAATTTGTAAAATTAATAGCAACAAAACATGGTGGACAAATAATAGGTGGACAAATAATAGGTGGAAAAGAAACAGGTGAGATGATAAATATAATAGGTTTAATGATAGAGACTAAACAAACCATATATCATGTAATGTCTATGCAAGTATCTACCCAACCTATGCTAACAGCAGCTCCTACAAATTATCCTATAGTAATGGCAGCCATTATGGCAAATAAAAATATATCTTAAAAAACTTCTATACCATAAAAATAGTTTTTTATGGTATAATAATACAAACTACAATATGTATGGGAGTTAGCAATGGGATTATTATTATATAAATCAAATGAGATGTTTAGTGCAACTCAACTTATTCGTCAAAGTAAAATGATATTTGATAAAATTATCAATAAAGATATAGAAAAAGCTATTATATTAAGAGATGGAAAACCTGGTTTTTTACTAATGGATTTTGAAAAATATGAAAAAATTATGGCTGAATATGAGAAATTACAACTTCAAATATCAAAGCAAAAAAAGCAAAAAAAAGTAGATACCAAACAAACTACTATAAGCACAAATATACCTATTAAAATACAACATCAAGAAGAGATACCAAAACAAATAACACAATCATCTACATCTATAGAGATAAACAAGAATAAAATTGAAAAAGAACCAATACAACCTCCTGAAAAAAATATACCTAAAGATGATGAATTAAAAACTCAAGAGCAAACAGCAGATCAAGAGATAAATGCAGCTATGAAATCTATTGACTCTATGAATTTTGATGATAATATGAAAAATTTAGCAAAAGAAAAGATAAAATCAAAAATCCTAAAAGCTAGACAAGAAAGAGAAAAGTTATTGAAAATACAAGAAGAGAGAGAGAAAGAACAATTAAAAGAGGAACTAAAACTACAAGTTCAAATAAAAAAAGAAAAAAAGAAAAAAGAGAAAGAATTGTCAGAATTTTGGGATTAATTATATAACACCAAATTAAAAGTATAACATCTATTAGTAGAATCTTAAGTATATTTTTGTTATTATAAATTTTAAATACGATACTAGGAACATATACAATGACTTATAATCCAAAAGAGATAGAAAAAAAATGGCAACAATACTGGAATAATAACAATACAAGTGAACCACTTGATGAAAATTGTGGTAAAGAGAAAAAATATATTTTAAGTATGTTTCCATATCCTAGTGGAAGAATCCATATGGGACATGTAAGAAACTACTGTTTAGGTGATGCTTTTGCTAGACACTTTAGAAAAAACAACTTTAATGTACTACATCCAATTGGTTGGGATAGTTTTGGAATGCCTGCAGAAAATGCAGCTATAAAACACAAACTTCATCCAAAAAAATGGACTTATGAAAATATAGATTATATGAGAAAAGAACTTGAAGGTTTAGGTTTAAGCTTTTCAAAAACAAGAGAGTTTGCTACTAGTGATGAGCTTTATACAAAATGGGAACAAGAATTTATTATCAAAATGTTTGAAGAGGGACTTGTATATCAAAAAAGTTCAACTGTAAATTGGTGTGAGGAGTGTCATACTGTTTTAGCAAATGAGCAAGTTGAAGATGGATGTTGCTGGAGATGTGACAATGAAGTTCAACAAAAACAGATGCCAGGATACTATATAGCAATTACTAAATATTCTCAAACACTTTTAGATGATCTAAAAGATTTAGAAGGTAATTGGCCATCACAAGTTCTAACTATGCAAAAAAACTGGATAGGTAGAAGTAGTGGATTAGAGTTTGAGTTTACTTTAAGTGATGCTTCAAAACAAAAACTAAACAATAAATTTGAAAAATACACAGTATTTACCACAAGGCCTGATACAATATATGGGGTAAGCTACTCGGCTTTAGCACCAGAACATGAGATAGTGACATATCTAATTGAAAATAATCTTTTAAGTGAAGAAAAAATACAAGCAATAAAAGATATGAAAAAAGTAAGTGAACGAGATAGAGCTACTCAAGATAAAGAGGGGTTAGACCTTGAAATCACTGTAGTTCACCCTTTAACAGGCAAAGAGATTCCAGTTTGGGTAGCAAATTTTGTATTAGCTTCTTATGGTGGAGGGGCTGTTATGGCAGTGCCCGCTCATGATCAAAGAGATTTTGAATTTGCAACAAAATATAAACTTGATATAAAAATAGTAATCGATACAAAAATGGGTATTATCAATCTTCAAGAGGCATTTTGTGAAGATGGGATACTTGTAGATAGTGAAGATTTTACAGATATGCCAAATCAAAAAGCAAAAAAAGAGATTATAAAACATTTTGAAAAACTAGGACTTGGAAGAGAAAAAGTAAACTATAAATTAAGAGATTGGGGTATAAGTCGTCAAAGATATTGGGGAGCACCAATCCCATTTGTAAAATGTGAGAGTTGCGGAATTGTACCAGAAAAATTAGAAAACTTACCTATTGCATTACCCCAAGATGTGCAAATAACAGGAGAGGGAAATCCACTAGAAAATCATCCTACTTGGAAACATTGTAGTTGTCCAAAATGTGGTAAAGATGCAATAAGAGAAACAGATACTCTTGATACATTTGTACAATCAAGCTGGTATTTTTTAAGATATGCTACAAATCCAAAAAAATGGCAAGAGTGTGGTATAGATAAATCAAACAGTGATTATTGGATGGATGTAGATCAATATGTAGGGGGAATAGAACATGCGATTTTACACCTTCTTTATGCTAGATTTTTTACAAAAGCTTTAAATCAACTTGGGTTTACAAACTCAAAAGAACCATTTAAAAACCTACTTACTCAAGGTATGGTACTAAAAGATGGTGCAAAAATGAGTAAATCAAAAGGAAATGTAATAGATCCAGATGCAATTGTAAGCAAATATGGAGCAGATACAGCAAGACTTTTTATGATGTTTGCAGCACCACCTACAAAAGAGTTAGAGTGGAATGATAGTGCAGTTGAAGGTGCTTATAGGTTTATACGAAAATTTTATGAAAATGCTTCTAAATGTGAAGGTTCTAATGCTTCTAAAATAGATAGTATAAAACATAGTGATTTAAATAAAGATGAAAAAGAAGCTAGAAAAAAAGTATATGAAGCACTACAAAAGGCCAATGAGGTTATGGAGAAAACTTATGCTTTTAATACTTTAATAGCCTCTTGTATGGAAGCTTTAAATGCACTAAATAAACAAAATAATCCTACAATATTTTTAGAAGGATATTATATCCTTACAAATATATTAGAACCTATTATCCCTCATACTTGTTGGGAGTTAAGTAATGAGCTTTTTGCTCTATCAAATTTTGATAAACCACTTAAGGTAAAAGATGAAGTATTTGTGCAAGATACTATTTTATTAACACTTAGTATCAATGGTAAAAGAAGAGGTGAACTTGAAGTTTCACCAACTGCAACAAAAGATGAGATCTTAGCACTTGCAAAAGAATCAGAGATTACAAAAAAATGGTGTGATAATAAAGAGATTATAAAAGAGATTGTTGTTCCAAATAAATTAGTAAATATAGTAGTAAAAGGGTAATTTTGAAGAAAAATATTCTTCTTTTAATTGTTTTTATTTTATTTATAGCTGGTTGTGGATATAAACCAGCTATAACTTACACAAAAAAATCCTTAAATGACTCTTTTTATACTACTTTAAATTTTGGTAAAAATAGTGATGGTAGAAATAGTGCATATTTAAAAGAACATATCAATAATTTACTTTTAACTAGATTTCATTTAAAATTAGTAAATCAAAAAGACTTAGCCAATATCATTATACTGATCAAAATAGATGATATATCTCAAAAAGCATTACAAACTGATCTAAATGGTTATGTAAAAATATATAAATTAACAGTTAAAACAACTATAAAATATTTTAAAAATATTAAAGATCCAAAAATTAAAATAATGCATCTTTTAGATTATAGTACATATACAGTTAATGATGATTCTACAATAACAACCAATAACAAACAAATAGCTATAAAAAATAGTATAGATAAAATTTTAGAAACATTTGTATCAACTATAACAATAAATAACATATGATAAATATAAGTTTAAAAGAATATTTAGATAATAAAACCTTATTTTATGATAAAATAGACTATACAATTATAAAAAGATCATGGGATATATTATCACCTTATATAACATTACCGTATATTATTCATATAGTTGGTACAAATGGCAAAGGGACCACAGGAAGATTTATAGCATCTTTTTTGCATCAAAAAAATAATACTGTTTTGCATTATAGTTCACCACATATTATAAAATTCAATGAAAGAATATGGATAGATGGTAATAATGTAGATGATAATATTTTAGAAATTGCACATTGTAAACTTCAAAATATTTTACCATTTGATTATAAAGAAAAATTAACATATTTTGAATACACTACACTCTTATCTTTTATTTTAAGCGATAAAAAAGATTTTTTAGTTTTAGAAGCAGGTCTAGGAGGTGAATTTGATGCTACAAATGTAGTAGAAAATAATCTTACTGTAGTTCCATCTATTGGTCTTGATCATACACAATTTCTAGGAAATACCATAGAAGAGATTGCACAAACAAAATTAAGAAGTTGCAATAAAAACTACATTTTTGGTAATTTAATACCTAAAAATGCAAAGAAATCTACAAAAAATATTTTAGAAGACAAACATAATATAATTTTAAAAGAATATAATTTAAAATTACTTTTTGAAAATATAACTTTACCAAAATATCTACAAGAAAATTTAAATTTAGCATTAAGTGTTTTAGAATATCTTAAAATTGATATAAATAATTTAATTTTACCAAAATTATTTGGCAGATTTCAATATCTAAAATCAAATATCATTATAGACGTTGGACATAATCCATTAGCTGCAAATGCTATATATAATCAATTAAAACAAGAAAAGAAAAAAGTAATTTTAATATATAATAGCTATAAAGATAAAGATTATAAAAATGTTTTAAAAATATTAAAACCAATTATAAAAGAGGTTCAATTAATCAAAATAGATGATAATAGAATTATAGATAAAATTCTCCTAGAAAATACCTTGCAATTATTAGATATACCATATAAACAATTTGAAAATAATATAAGTAAAGATCAACTTTATTTAGTTTTTGGATCGTTTTTAGTTGTTGAACAATTTCTTTTAATCAATAATTGTTACGATTTGTAACTAAAATATATTATATAAATATACTATAAAATATCTCTATAGTAAGGTATTATAAGATATTAAGTTCCTAAATTAAATATATCTATAATTATTATAAAACCATTTAATTAAACTTATAGGAATATTTTAGTATACTTGTCATAAGTTTTAGTATAACTAAACTGTAAAAATTGTATGGAGAAATAGATGTTAGACATAAGTCCAATATTGCTAATTAGTGTTGCAATAGTATTTTTATTAGTACTTGCAAGATTAAATAGCTGTCTTTACAAGCCTTTATTTAAGCACATGGATAGCAGAGATGCACAGATTAAATCTGATCTTGATAATGCTCGAAATAATAGTGCTGATGTAGATGGTATGCTTGAAGAAGCAAGTCATATAATAGCTGCTGCTAAAATAGAAGCTGCTGCTATTCGTGATAAAGCTAGACTTGAAGCTACACAAGTTGCTCAATCTAAGTTATCTGAAGCAAAAAATAAAGCAGATCAAAAATATAATGATTTTGTTAAAGTTTTAGCCGATGAGAAACAAAGCCTAGAGCAGTCGTTAGTAGCTTCTATGCCTCAATTTAAAGAGGCATTAAATGCTAAGTTAAAAATGATATAAGGTGGTGAATGTGAAAAGATTATTTACAATAACATTATTAGTTATTACTCCTTTAGCACTATTTGCAAATAGTGCTGCACATGGGGAAGTAGAAACTGATATATTACAAAGAACAGTAAACTTTTTAATTTTTGCAGCTATTGTATATTATTTACTAGCAGATAAGTTAAAAGCTTTCTTTAGCGATCGAACTCAATCTATTCAAAGTGAGTTAGATAAAGTTCAAGATATGTTAAAAGCATCAGAAAATAAAATTAATGATGCAAAAGCAGAACTTGAAAATGCTAAAAAAGTTGCTCAAGAGCTAGTAGTATCTGCAAATGCGGATATAGAATCTATAAAAACTAAAATAGAGGCTTCTGTAGAGCAAGAAATTGCAAATCTTTCAAAATCTTTTGATGAAAAAACAGAGCTTGAAAGACGAAAAGTTAAAAAAGAAGTGGTACAAACTATTCTAGATCAATTAATGAGTGATAAGAATATCGCTTTATCTAATGAAGATTTAGCAAAAGTTGTATTAAAAAAGGTTGCTTAAGATGGTTAATTTAGTAGCAAAAAGATATGTAAAAGCACTAATGCTAGACAGAGATACAAAAAGCATAGAGTCTATTTATAACGAATTAAATACTATGGCATCAGCATTTGCCAGTGAAAAATTTATTTTAATTATAGATTCAACTGATGTATCAATGGATAGTAAAGTAGAATTAATTTTATCATTTGTAAAAAATACGAGTGATACAATCAAAAATTTTATTAAAGTTTTAGCTGAAAATAAAAGACTGAATATAATACCAGATATTGTAGAAGGTTTAAAAGATGAATTGTCAGCTTTAAATAATAAATATGATGGTGTTATTTATACAAATAAAAGATTATTAAAAAAAGATGTTCAAAATCTTAATAAACAATTTGCAAAGAAATTTAATATCCAATTAGAATTAACACAAGATGTGTGTGACTATGATGGTATTAAAGTTGATATTGCAGGATTAGGTATTGAGGTTGGTTTTTCAAAAGAGAGATTAAGATCTCAAATGATTGAGCATATTTTAAAAGCAGTTTAGACAAGACGATATAGTGTCTTGATTTATAAAATAAAAAGGAGAAATTGGATGAGTACAAAGATTCAAGCAGACGAAATCAGTTCAATTATAAAAGAAAGAATTGATAATTTTGAATTAAATGTAGATATCAATGAAACAGGTAAGATTATCTCTTTTGCTGATGGTATTGCAAAAGTATATGGTCTAAATAATGTTATGGCTGGTGAGCTTGTAGAGTTTGAAACTGGTGCTAGAGGAATAGCTTCTAACTTAGAAGAATCTTCTGTTGGTATTGTTGTTTTAGGAAGTAGTGATGGATTAAGAGAAGGTTCTAGTTGTAAAAGATTAGGTGAACTTTTAGAGATTCCTGTAGGTCCTGCATCTCTTGGTAGAGTTGTAAATGCTTTGGGTGAACCAGTTGATGGTAAAGGTCCAATTGAAACAAAAGAGAAAAGATTTGTTGAAGAAAAAGCACCTGGAATTATGGCTAGAAAATCAGTACATGAACCACTTCAAACTGGTATTAAAGCTATTGATGCACTTGTTCCAATAGGAAGAGGTCAAAGAGAGCTTATCATTGGAGATAGACAAACAGGTAAAACTACAGTTGCTATTGATGCTATTATTAACCAAAAAGGGCAAGATGTAAAATGTATCTATGTTGCTATTGGTCAAAAAGCTTCAACTATTGCTAATATTGTAGGAGCACTTGAAGCTGCAGGAGCTATGGAATATACAACTATTGTAACTGCAAATGCATCTGAATCTTCAGCACTTCAATTCTTAGCACCATATGCAGGTGTTACTATGGGTGAGTATTATAGAGACAATGGTCAACATGGACTTATAGTTTATGATGATTTATCTAAACATGCTGTTGCATATAGAGAGATGTCATTACTTCTTAGACGACCTCCAGGAAGAGAAGCATACCCAGGAGATGTTTTTTATCTACACTCAAGATTACTTGAGAGAGCTGCTAAAGTAAATGATGAGCTAGGTGCTGGATCTTTGACTGCATTACCTATCATTGAAACACAAGCAGGAGATGTTGCTGCATATATTCCTACAAATGTTATCTCTATTACAGATGGTCAAATTTTCCTAGAAACTGATCTATTTAACTCAGGTATTAGACCTGCTATTAATGTTGGACTTTCTGTATCTAGAGTTGGAGGTGCTGCACAAATCAAAGCTACTAAACAAGTTGCTGGTACTCTTAAACTTGACCTTGCTCAATATAGAGAATTAGAGGCATTTGCACAATTTGCTTCAGATCTTGATGCTTCAACAAGAGCTCAGTTAGAAAGAGGTCAAAGAATGGTTGAACTTCTAAAACAAGGTGTTAACAAACCACTTGTTATAGAAAAACAAGTAGCAATTCTTTATGCTGGAGTTAATGGTTTTCTTGATGATATTGATCCAAGTGATGTTGTAAAATTTGAAGCAGAATTTCATACATTTATTGAATCAAAATATTCAAATATACTTACAGATTTAAACACTAAGAAAAAAGTTGATGATGATATTAAGGATGTATTAGAAACTGCTATAAATGAGTTTAAAACTATATTTAATGCAAAATAGGAATAGATAATGGCTAACTTAAAAGATATATCAAGACAAATAAAGAGTGTTAAAAATACGCAAAAGACTACAAAAGCTATGAAGCTTGTATCTTCTGCTAAACTTAGAAGAACTCAACAATTGTCAGAACAAGCAAAAAGTTATGCTTTAAAAATCAATGAGATATTATCTGAAATAGCTTATAGAATATCAACACAACATGAAGATCATAGTATGGGAAGAGTATTCTCAAAAAATGATAATCCAAAAGTTGTTGATATCGTTATCGTTACGGCAGATAAAGGACTTTGTGGTGGTTTTAATATGACTACTATTAAAGAGGTTAGAAATTTAATTGAAACATATAGTTCAAAAGGTGCAACAGTTCGTTTAAAAATTGCAGGAAGAAAAGCAATAGATTATTTTAATTTTCAAGGTGTAAAAATACACTCTTCAAAAATTGGATTAAGTGCTGCTCCTTCATATGAAACTGCTGCTGATTTTATACATGAAACATTTGAAGATTTTAATAATAGTTTAACAGATAAGGTTATTATAGTATATAATGGATTTTTAAATATGTTAACTCAAGAGTTAAGAGTAAAAGATCTTTTGCCTATATCTTTA
>JAMOPZ010000169.1 GCA_027064245.1 Campylobacterales bacterium | reverse complement strand
TGATAGTAGTGTAAAAATAAAAGATAGATTAAATATAGTTATATCAAATATTCTTTTAGGGCTTATAGTTATCACCCTTCTTGTAGCACTTTTAATAAATAGTAGAATGGCATTTATTATTATGGTTGGGATCCCTACATCTTTTGTTCTAGCTGCAGTTTATTTTTATATGTTTGGATATACAATTAATATGATCTCTTTAGTTGGAGTTTTATTGGCATTAGGGATAATAGTAGATGATGCTATGGTAGTAAGTGAACAGATACAACAATATGTAGAGGATGGATATAGTCCAAAAGAAGCTGCAATTAAAGGTAGTGTAGAGATGGTAAAGCCAGTTACTATTGCTAGTCTTACTACACTATTTGCTTTTTTACCAAGTCTTATGATAAGTGGTACTATGGGGGAGGTTATAAAACTTATCCCAATAGCTCTAAGTGCATTGATAATAGCTTCACTTATTGAGTCATTTATATTTTTACCAATTCACGCAGCACATACTTTAAAAGCAGATGCAAAAGTGCTTTCATGGGAGAGGGCAAACAATATATATAGTTCTATTATACATTTTTTTATGAGATGGAAGAAATCATTTTTAGTTATATTTATATTAGGAGTTCCTATTTTAAGTGTAATGATGCTAAAAAAATCACATTTTCAGATGTTTCCAACATTTGATTCTTCAACAATTAATATTACATTAAAAGCTCATAAAGATCTTGAAGTTGAACAAAGTTTTATTATTGTAAACTCTATAGCAAAAGAGATATTAAAAAATAAAGATAAATTTTATATACAAAATATCTCTTCAACAGCTGGTTTTAGAAAAGATAGTGGAGGAAATAGTGAAACTCTACCATATGCTATGAATATAACTGTAGAACTTCAAAAACTAAAACCACAAAATTTTTTAGATAGATATATTACTCCAAATTTAAGTTTTTATTATGATAAAAAAGGTAGAACAAGAGATCTTACATCTCAAGAGATATCAAAAAAATTAAGCCTATTTTTAAAAGAAAAAAAGTTTAAAGAAAAATTTAATCTTGTAGATTTAGCAGTGGTACAAAAAAAAGTAGGTCCAATAAAAGCAGATGTAAAAATAGGACTTATCTCTAATGATGTACAAAAAATAGATAATGCTATAAAATTATTATCAAAAAAATTAAATAGTATAAATGGTGTACTTTCTGTAGCAAATAGTGTAGAGTTTGGTATAGATGAATTAAAATTAAAAGTAAATTCATATGGGCAAAGCTTAGGTGTAGATGAGGTATATCTAGGGTCAATCTTAGCAAATAAGTATCTTGAGCGAAAAGTATCTACTATATTTGATAAAGATGGAATTTTAGATCTTAAGATAAAATCAGTTTATAAAGATAACTATAAAAAGTTTTTAACTCAAAAAATATCATTAAAAGATGGAACTATTGTAGCTTTAAGAGATATTTGTGATATAAATGTACAAAAATCATTTGAAAAAATTACAAAAGAGGATGGAAAAACAAATTTTTATATCTTCTGTAATGTAGATACAAAAATCATAACAGCTTCAGAGGTATTGGATCAATTAGCTCCAATTTTAGATAATATCAAAAAAACTCAAGTTCAAGTAGTATTAAAAGGGGAAGCTCAAAAAAATAAAGAGTTAAAAAATGATATGATTTTAGCAACTTCACTTGCTATGGTACTTATATTTATCTCTATACTTTATCTTTTTAATAGTTTTAGAGAAACTATTATAGTTATGAGTGTTATACCATTTTCACTTTTAGGGGTTTTAATAGGACATGTGATTATGGATATAAACTTAGGAATGACAAGTATGATAGGAGCATTAGGGCTTTCAGGAGTTGTTATAAACGATGGTATTATTATGTTAACAACCCTAAAAAAAGCAACTACACTAGATGAGGTTTTTTATCATGCTTCAAAAAGATTTAGACCTATTATTTTAACATCAG
The DNA here is from genome assembly GCA_027064245.1 of Campylobacterales bacterium. Classification (GTDB taxonomy): domain Bacteria; phylum Campylobacterota; class Campylobacteria; order Campylobacterales; family Arcobacteraceae; genus JAIOSF01. Next base: position 658 of record JAMOPZ010000169.1, on the reverse strand, counting down.
TAACAACACTAATAGGTGTATCATCTTTAATATTTTTTCCTACAGGTCAAGCTGTAATTTTTCAGCCTATGGCAATAGCATTAGGATTTGGACTTGCATGGGGTACTGTACTAAATCTTATATATGTACCTGTACTTTATACTTTTACAAATACCAAAAAGATTTTATAAAAGTTCATTTTTATAAAAAAAATGGTAGAATAAGAACTTAAATTTTAAGGAGTTAATATGGAATATAATGAATTTGATTATGAGACAACTACAACACAAGAGTGTAGTCACACTTTAGGGTATGTTTTTTTAGGGCTTACAATTGTAGTATCAGCAGTACTTGGATATATCTATTTTAGTTATGATATGGTAGATAAAGGTGATTTAAAAACAAAATATATCTTAAAAGATGATATAACTTATGCAAATTTACCATACGATATACAAGAACAATATATACAAAAATATAGTGCTACTTTACAAATAAATACTTTAAAAGATAAGGTAAACAAATTAAAAAATAAAAAGTGTGAACCAAAAATTATAACAAAAACTATAGAAGTGGAAAAACCAGTAGAAAAGATAGTTACAAAAATAGTGGAAAAACCAGTAGAAAAGATAGTTACAAAAATAGTAGAAAAACCAGTAGAAAAAATTGTTACAAAAAT
>JAMOPZ010000168.1 GCA_027064245.1 Campylobacterales bacterium | reverse complement strand
TTTTAATACAACTGTTTCATAATTAAAATCATCAATAAGTAAACTATCGCTTATCTCTTGTGCATTTTCTATTAAGATATTTGCAAATTCTGCTATATTTTCATCTAGTTTTGATTTTATATCATACTCTGGATCTAAAAGATCATTTCTAAAGCTATATATTACTTTTCTTTGTTCATTTGCTACATCATCATACTCTAGTAGATGTTTTCTAGATTCAAAATGCATAGCCTCTACTTTTTTCTGAGCATTTTCTACAGCCCTTGTTACCATACCTGATTCTATATGCTCACCCTCTTCAAGTCCTAATCTTGCCATAACACCAGCTATCTTATCACTTCCAAAAATTCTTAATAAATTATCTTCTAAACTTAAATAAAATTGAGATTCACCTTTATCCCCTTGTCGTCCAGCTCTTCCTCGAAGTTGATTGTCTATTCTTCTACTTTCATGTCTTTCTGTTCCTAAAATTAAAAGTCCTCCAAGATCTAAACACTCTTGAGGTAGCTTTATATCAACTCCACGACCTGCCATATTTGTAGCAATTGTTACAGCTCCTTTTACACCAGCTTGCTCTACTATTTTTCCCTCTTTTTCATGTTGTTTTGCATTTAAAACTGTATGAGGAACTTTCTCTTTTTTAAGCAATTCATGTAAAAGCTCTGATTTTTCTATAGATGCTGTACCTACTAGTATTGGTTGACCTTTTTTATTTACCTCTTGTATTCGTTTGCAAACTGCATTGAATTTTTCTATTTCTGTTCTAAAAATAAGATCATTTTTATCAATTCTTTGTACTGGTACATTTGTAGGAATTGACACTACATCAAGATTATAAATCTCTGCAAACTCTGTTGCTTCAGTTTGAGCAGTTCCAGTCATACCTGAAAGTTTATTGTACATTCTAAAATAATTTTGAAATGTAATATCTGCTAATGTTTGAGACTCCTCTTGGATAGTAACTCCCTCTTTTGCTTCTAAAGCTTGATGTAATCCATCAGAAAATCTTCTACCTTCACTTAATCTTCCTGTAAACTCATCTACAATTATCACCTCATTGTTTTGAACTACATAATCAACATCTTTTTCAAATAGATAATGAGCTTTAAGTGCTTGATCAAGATGATGTGAAAGTGCTGCATTTTCTAGTGAATATAAGTTATCAACCTCAAAAAGTTCTTGAGCTTTATCTACTCCTTGCTCAGTTAAAAGTATAACTTTATTTTTTTCATCAACACTAAAATCACCTGTTGTTTTTACCTCTTCATCTGGTCGTTTTGGTTCTATTCGTTCACCTTTTTCAAGTTTTAAAGCTATATTATTTGCTTTTACATAATCTATGTTTTTTCTATTTGTAGGACCAGAAATTATAAGTGGTGTTCTAGCTTCATCAATTAAGATAGAATCAACTTCATCTACAATTACAAAATTATGATCTCTTTGAACTTGTTCATCTTTTGAATAATGCATATTATCTCTTAAAAAATCAAATCCAAATTCATTGTTTGTACCATATGTAATATCAGCATCATACTGCTCTTTTCTTTCTAATTCTTCACTAATATCACCAGTAATTGCCCCTACAGAAAAACCTAAAAAGTTATAAAGTGGTTCCATCTCTTTGGCATCACGACTAGCTAAATAGTCATTTACAGTTACTACATGTACACCTTTTTGTGTCATAGCATTTAAAATTACAGGAAGTGTTGCTACTAGAGTCTTACCCTCACCTGTTTTCATCTCTGCAATTCTTCCATCATGAAGTACCATACCACCTACTAGTTGTACATCATAATGTCTCATTTTTAATACTCTTTTACTAGCTTCTCTAGTAATTGCAAAACTATCATATAATACATCTTCTAAAGTATTTTTACCCTCAAGTACACTATCTTTTAATTCATTAAAACTTTGTTTTAACTCATCATCATTCATAGATTCATATTTTGACTCTAATGCATTTACTTCTAAGGCTCTTTTTCTATACTGTTTTACCTCTTTGTCATTTTTTGTTCCAAATACTTTTGACAATATCTTTAGCATCTATTTTATCCCTAATATTTTAATTTTTAGATATTATATTACAATTTCCTTTAAACATATATAATATTGCTAATAATGTTCCTATACCTAAAATATTACATATTATAAAAGTATTATTTAGTCCATAACTATCACCCATATACCCTATAAGCAAAACAACAATAGAACTTAATCCAAAATTAATTCCCATATAAATACTATGCATAAAAGTGGGCATAGGAGAGTTTGTATCTTGTACTAATGCCATTAAAACTGGTGCAGGAGCAAATACAAATACCCCTAACAATCCTAATACAACAATATTTTGTGTATATAAAAATAATGCCATAAAAATAATACTTCCAATAGAACTAAATAAAAGAATTTTTTTTCTACCTAATCTATCAGATAATTTTCCAGAATAAAACACACCAATAACTCCAGCAAATTGTAATATTGACAATGCAACTCCAGCATACCATAATGAATTTCCGTTTTTTACAAGATAAACAGGAAGATATAAAGATAATGAACTCTTAAGTGCTGCATTAAAAAGTATAAATGAAGCTAAAAACCAAAAAAGATTTTTATGCTGTTTTAAAACTGCTTTTATATCTCCT
>JAMOPZ010000167.1 GCA_027064245.1 Campylobacterales bacterium | reverse complement strand
GTGAAGTTAAAAAACATGGTGTAAAAATTGCAATAGATGATTTTGGTGCAGGATATTCTAATTATGAAAGATTATTAGATTATCAGCCCGATATTTTAAAAATAGATGGTTGTCTCATAAGAGATATAGAAACAAGTAGCTACTCTTTATCTGCTGTAAAAAGTATAGTAACATTTGCAAAAGAACAAAATCTACTAACTATAGCTGAATTTATTGAAAATGAAGCCATCTATAACATCATAAAAGATTTAAATATTGATTATTCTCAAGGATATTATTTTGGAAAACCAAGGCCAATGATAAGCAAATGAATATTTTAATTATTGAAGACTCAAAAACAATTAATAACATAATTAAAAAAGAGCTAATAAAATTATCTCACAATGCAGACCAAGCCTTTACACTCAAAAAAGCTAGAGAGCTTTTATCATCAAAACAGTATGATTTAATTATTTTAGACTTACACTTGCCAGATGGTGAAGGTTCTGAACTTATAGCACATATACAATCTTTAACAAAAACAAAAGTTGTTGTGTTGACATCTTCACAAGATGATGATTTAAGAGAAGAGTTATTTCAGTACGGTATATTAGACTATATTATAAAAGATACTAATCTTTTATACTCTATAACAGAAATAATAAAAATCATAAACCAAATTACTTCTAAAATAAAAGGTAAAATCTTAATTATTGATGATTCAAAGTTTATATGTAATCAAATCAAAACTATACTAGAACCTAGAAACTACACTATTGATTACTCCTATAATGCAGAAAACGGCCTAAAAATGCTGAAGGAAACAACATATAATCTACTAATACTAGATATGGAACTGCCAGATATACATGGGTTGGAGGTATTAAAACTTTTAAGAAATCATAGTAAATACATAAATCTTCCCATATTGGTACTTTCTGGAACATCAACACCAAATATAATTAGAGATGCTTTAAAAAATGGGGCAAATGATTTTCTAAAAAAACCTTTTATTTTTGAAGAATTTATTTTAAAAGTTGACTTGTGGATAGATTATTTTAAAAAAGAAGTTGAATTAATAGATAAAACATCAAAACTAGAATTTACTAACAACAATTTAAAAAAGATAATAGCACATGAAGTTAAAAAAAACAGAGAAAAAGATAAAATAATGTTCCATCAATCAAGACATGCTCAAATGGGAGAAATGATAGCTATGATTGCACACCAATGGAGACAACCACTTAATGCGATAAGCGCCACTGTTACATTTATAAATCAAAAAGTAAAAATGAATAAGTTTGATGCAAAAACTTCTCTAGTTATAGTTTCAAAAATGCATAATTATGTACAACATTTAAGCTCAACAATAGATGATTTTAGAACTTTTTTTAAGCCTGAAAAAGAAAAAATACTCACAGATTTTGAAATCATATGTAAAAAAGCATTAAATATTATAGAAATAACTCTAACAAATAAAAATATAATATTAATAAAAGATATAAAAAATACAAAAAAAATTTTTACTTATGAAAATGAACTTATTCAAGTTATAATCAACTTACTAAAAAACTCTGAAGATATTTTGACAAATAAAAATATAAAAAATCCAATCATAGAGATAAAAAGTGATGGTACAACTTTAAGTATTTGGGATAATGGAGGTGGTATAGATGATACTATTTCCAATAAAATATTTGATCCCTATTTTTCAACTAAATCAGAAAAAGAAGGAACAGGATTAGGTCTTTACATGAGTAAAATTATTGTAGAAAAGCATTGCCATGGTAAATTAAGCACCAAAAATCATAATAATGGTACTATTTTTACTATTGATATACCTCAAAAAAGTATACAAAAATGAAGAATATATCTATACTAAACAACAAATATAATAATTTTCTAATTATATTTATACTTGCGTTACTCTATCTTTTTGCTGGCATAACAAGTCTTTTACTTTTAAAAGATCATAACAATATTGTAAATATTGGTATATTTGCCTCTGAAGGAATATCTTTAGCATTTGCTCTATACTTTGGTAAAAGAGTATGGCCAGGAATATTTTTAGGACAATTGATTTTAGCATTAATTAATAATATTGATCTTTTATCCTCTTTTGAAATTGCATCTATAAATTCTATTGAAGCTATTATTGGTGTAACTCTTTTTAATAAGTATAAATTAGATATGAGATTACTAAGGCTCAAAGATATCATTGGATTATCTATAATTATAATATTTATACTACAAGTATTTAGTTCATTTTTATCTAATATTGTACTGCTATTAAATGAACAAATAATTCAAGAAGAGTTTATTGCGTCTACTTTCTCTTGGTGGTTTGGAAACATTATGGGACAACTACTTTTTACACCTTTTGTTCTAACTATACTCATGAATTATAAAAATATAAAAATTTTACATTACGTATTTTGTGGATTAACATTTAGTTTTTTACTATATCTTATAGAAATAGTATTTATTATAAAAAATCTTTTATTAATTTTAAGTATAACTATACCTTTAACTATATTTGTTGTATCAAAAAAAGGAATCACTTATGGCATGCTTTTCAGTGTTATTGTTGCTTTTACTTCATCATACTCTGTATATTTAAATATAGGAGCATTTTATTTAGAGTCTAATATAGATAATATTATAAACTATAACCTATT
>JAMOPZ010000166.1 GCA_027064245.1 Campylobacterales bacterium | reverse complement strand
TGTGGAGCTTGTGCATCTTTATATGAAGATCTAAATGGTAGAGATGATCTAATCCATGTAAAAAAATGGCTAGAGCTAGGATATAAAGCAAAAGAATACACCATGCTAGCAATAGAAGATAAAAGTAATAAAGAGCTTATCTTACGAACTACAGAAAAAATATCTATAAAACATCAACTTGAAAATCTCCTTACATATCCTGAGATTATAAAAAGAGTAGAAAATGGTACTTTAGATATCCATGGATGGTATTATAAATTAGAAGATGGAACAATAGAATACTACGATGGAGATAGTTGTGGTTTTAAGAAATTAGGAGATTAAATGGCAAAGATAACTACAGTTATAGATATAGGTTCAAACTCTATGAGAATGGTAGTTTTTAAAAAAACTAGCCGTTATGCTTTTCATCTTATAAATGAATCAAAATCAAAAGTAAAAATATCTCAAGGCTCTTATGAAAATAATGGTGTTTTACAAGAGATCCCTATGCAAAGGGCATTTGATGCACTAAAATCATTTTTAAATATTGCTGTATCATTAAAATCAAGAAAAATACTTTGTGTAGCTACTTCAGCTTTACGAGATGCACCTAATAAAAAAGAGTTTTTAACAAAAGTAAAAAAAGAGTTAAAACTAAATATCAAAATAATTGATGGTCAAAAAGAAGCATACTATGGAGCAGTAGCCAGTAGTAATTTACTTGGTCTAAACTCATTTGCAACATTAGATATTGGTGGTGGAAGTACCGAAATAGCAATAATTAAAGATAAAATTATAAAACAAAAAGTTTCTCTAAAAATAGGAACAGTAAGAGTAGAAGAGCTATTTCTAAGCAAAGGTGATATAAAAGGTGCCAAACAGTATATTATAGATATATTAGAAAAAAACAAAACAATATTTCAAGATTATTTATCACTTTTTAGTACTATTGCAGGACTTGGAGGAACCTCAAGGGCAATAGCTAGATCAATTATTGCAAAAGAGAATTATCCTTTAGATATATTACATAATTTTAGATTTGATATTCAAAACAATCAAGAGTTATTTAAAAATATTATAGAAGCATCCTCAAAAAAAGAGTTAAAAAATCTAGCTATTAGAAAAGATAGATTTGATACTATTAAAGCTGGAACTATGATATTTCAAACTATTATAGAATATTTTGGTACAAAAAGTGTAGTTACTAGTGGTGTAGGTGTAAGAGAAGGTGTATATCTTTGCGATATACTACGAACATCAAATCATAAATTTCCTAGTAATTTTAATATAAGTGTACGATCACTTCTTGATAGATTTACAGATGATAAAACTCAAAGTGCATATCTTGGAAATAATGTAAAAAAAATATTTGATATATTGCAACCTTGTCATAATCTTGATATAAAATATAAATCTATACTTGTTATAATTTCAAAACTACAATTAGTTGGTCTTTCTTTGGACTTTTACAAAAGTGCCGATAATAACTTTTGGTTTATTTTAAACGGATTAAACTATATTTTTACTCATGAAGAGAAACTTTTAATCTCAATAGTATCAAAATTTACTACAAAAGCATTACCAAAAGAAAATGATATAAAAGAGTATAAAGATATATTACCCGATATTCAAATTATAAGATGGTTAAATTTTATGATGAGTTTAAATATAGTATTAAATACAGAGTTTTTAAAAATAAAATATGATTATATATTTAAAAATAATACTTTAGAAATCAAAAGCAATATAGATAATTATCTTATAAAAGATACAATCTCTAAACTAGAAGTACCATCAAATATAAATATACAATTAGTAAGGATATAATATTATGAATATAGAATTATTAAAAAATTTAGTTGATTATGGCGTTTTAGGTATCTTAGGTTTTATGGGATTTTTAGCATTATGGTTTTATATAGAAAGATTACTATTTTTAAATCATATTAATCTAAAAGAATATAAATATAAAGAGCAATTAGAGGTTGATATTACAAACAATACAACTATAATATCAAGTATAGCTTCAAATGCTGTTTATATAGGACTTTTAGGGACTGTATTTGGTATTATTATTACATTTTATTCTATGGGATTATCTGGTCAAATAGATGTAAAAATTATTATGAGTTCTTTAGCACTTGCCTTAAAAGCTACAGCATTAGGATTAATTGTAGCAATTCCTGCTATGTTTTTTTACAATCACTTAACAAGAAAAATAGAAGTTTTAACCACTCTTTGGTCTATAAAAGATGAAAATTAAAAAATTTGATTCTATAAATGTTGTACCATTTATAGATATTATTTTAGTATTGCTCGTAATTGTACTTACTACTGCTTCTTTTGTAGCAAAAGGATTAATCCCTATAGATTTAAGCAAAGCAAATACCCCTACAAAATATAAAGTAAAACCTAAAGAGTTGATAATTACAATTAAAAAAGATGGAAAACTGTATCTAAATAATAAAGAGGTATTAAAATCTAATTTAGAAGAGTTACTTAAATCATATAAAAAAAATACAATTATAAGTATAAATTGTGATAAAAATGCAAAATTTGATAATTTTGTCTATGTTATGAGTATATTAAAAAAAGATAATTTTAAAAACCTAGGAATTATAACCCAAGATGAATAGATATCTTTCTTCATTTGCTTTAACTGCTCTTATTTATATAGGAGC
>JAMOPZ010000165.1 GCA_027064245.1 Campylobacterales bacterium | reverse complement strand
CCATTTCCAACAGTTCTAAAGGCATCTATAAAAGCCTGTATCTCAGAATTTAAAACATCTTGCATCTTATTTCCTTTTTCCTATTTTCTAAACAAAGCCAACTTTTAAAAGCTGTTTTTTGTTTGTTGAGAGTATTATTCCATAATGGTATTTAAAGGAAGCTTAAATTTATACCATATTGGTATATTATACTATAATTCTTTTTGAAATTAAAAAAAGAGGTGTTAATAATGAGTTTAGGTATAATTAGAAAAAAGGAACTTTTATGAAAGTGTTATTGGTATTGTTTGTTTTGTTTAGTAGTTTGTTTGGTATAGATATTTATGAAAATTACAGAGCTGTTACAAAAGGAGGTAAAATAGATGAGATTTTAGATGTAAATATCAAAAATTGTAATCAGGATGAAAATCTTTTAAAATGTGATGCAAAAGGGTTATATCAATATCCAAACTATAAAGAAGAGAAAAAAACTGATTTTACTAAAGAGCAATTTTCAGGTGTAAAAATATATTTTACTATTAATGTTGATACATTAAGATTTACTGCAAAACAGTATCATATAGCAGGAACAGGAAATGATGAAAATAGTGGGGATTGGAATTCAACTTTTAAAGGATATATAAGTAAGGATGGAGAGGTTTTTAATTATACTGAAAAATATATAGAGCAAAAAAGTGGTAAAGAAACTGTGATAAAAACTAAACTTATCGCTCAATAGTTTTTTTTCACACTCTCAAAATAAATATTAAACTATATATTATATAGTTCTCTTGCAAAGTCTCTATATTGTGTTAAGATATTATCTTTGTCAGTATTTGATACTTTTAGTCCTATACTTGCTATTTCAATAGTTCTTATTTCAATCAGTTTCTCTTTTTGTTCGTGAGTAAAACTCTCTTTCTTTTTAATAATAGTTTTGTAATAATCTAAAGCACCTCTGTATAAGTGTGTTGATGCTTTATCAACATTTATTTTAAGATTTGTTTCAGATGTAGAAAAACCTGCAAATAAATGTGCGAGTGCATTATTGAACTCTATAAGTCCTTGTTTAAATAATTTGTCTTTAAAAATTTTATTGAAATCTTTTACGGCTTCATTAAAATCATTTAGTGGTGTATTTAAAGGATTTAGTAAAACAAGTGGTTTTATAAAGTCTTTTGAGTTGCACTTTAAAGAATTATACATGTCTGAGTATATATTTACATCGCCATCCGATAGATAGTTGTCTATCTGTTTTTTTAAAATATCAATAGCTTCATCTTTTTTTGCTTTTTCTGTGTCTTTTTTGCCTATCAGATAAAAAACACGATAAAAGTTGCTTATAACCTTAGTGTTTCTTCCAAGTCGTGTATCGAATGTAGCTATGAGGTCTTTTGATATAAATCTGCAATATTGAGTGAAAAAATCAGCATACAGTTCCTGCATCTACTCTTCTTCTAAGAGCTTATTTAGGTCTTTATCTAACTTTATCATGTTATCGTTATAATAGTTGTCTTCTTCGGAAAAATCGCCTGTTAAACCTGAGCCATCATTATATATAGTAACTTTTTCAATATCATCTATAATTATATCTTTTCCAAGTGTCGTAAAATCAAAGCCATTAAATTCTTGCTCTTTTTCCATTTGTTATTCTCTCCTCTATAAAGCACATAGTAAAATATGCCATATAATTATAATCATAATTTTGTTAATAGTTTATAAATCCGACATTATTTTAATAGCTCTTGCACATCTAAACTCATCTTCTTTTACTATGGTAGGTGTAAATCCGTCAGTATTTAGAGGATAAAGCGTAACTATTCCATCTTTACACATAAACTTTTTAAGTCCACTTTCTCCATTATTTGTAGTATAGTGTACTATATTACCATTTTCACATACAGCCTCTTTATCACATATTACAATATCTCCGTGAGAGATTTTAGGGAGCATACTATCGCCATCCGCAGTAACAGCATAAACACCATCACGAGCTAATTTATCAGGTACAGGGATATGTTCAATAATGTCATTATATGACTGGTTTGGCACTCCACAACTGGCTATTCCTATTAGGGGGATTGTTTTTAGTTTAATTCTTTTTTCGTCTTGAATACCTAAAAGATATTCCATATCTACATCAAGCATATTAGCTATTTTTGCTAATATTGTATTTGGTATATCTCTTCTGTTATCCTCTTTGACACTAAGCCATTTTGCTAAAGTTCCTTGATTTACAGCAAGAGCATTAACTAATTCTTTTTGTTTAATATTTTTATTTTCTAATTCATTTCTAATTCTATTTACAACACTCATAATTTACCCTTTATATTTATAATTATTACATAATGGAATAATCCATATTGGTATAATTTTAAGCTGGTTTTAAATACCATTTCGGAATAATACACTTATGAAAACATTTACACAGATAGAAATAGCAGAGTTTTTAGGGGTTAAACAGCCTACCATCTCTAAATATTTTAACGGAAAGTTAGAAATTTCAGCAAAAGATGCAAACAAGCTTAATAAAAAGTTTGGAATACCTTTTGAATTTTGGGAAAATCCTAAATCCTACCTACAAGACAATGATACAAAACAAATTCCTAAACAATCAAGTAATAGGAAGTAAGAAGGAATGAATATGAAAAATTATCCACTTAACTTCAAAGTTGAAGACGATATGGCAAAAAAGT
>JAMOPZ010000164.1 GCA_027064245.1 Campylobacterales bacterium | reverse complement strand
CAATGGTAATTCAAAAAAAGAAGATTTTTTTGTACCTACAATATTTTTATCTTCTTGTGATCATGATGGTGTAAGATATGGATTTTCTATTACTACTCCAGGTGGTCTTTCAAAACAATGGGATGATCCATATCAAAAGTTATATGCACAAGAGTTTACACTTAAAATTATAGAGTTTAATCCTGTAGTATCTTATAAAATCAATCCAAAATTTTCTATTGGTGGAGGGCTTAGAGCTATTTATAGTGAAGGTATTGTAAAAAGTGATGGTCAAATAACTAGAAATATGAAAGGTGATACTATAGAATATGGTTATAATCTAGCATTAGCATATAAGCCTACTTCTATAGATAATCTATCTGTTACATATAGATCAAATATTGATCTAAAAGAGGAGGGAAATGCAAAACTTTATGTAAGTGGTACTAAAGTATATGATGGAGGTACAAGTGTAACTGTACCTCTTCCTGCAGTTTTGGCTTTGTCTTATGCACATACTTTTAATAAAACAACTGTAGAGTTTACTTATGATAAAACATACTGGTCAACATATAAAGCGCTAAATTTTGAATATAGTAGTAATATACCTGCTATACTTTATCCATATTTTGATGCTCCAAAAAATAGAAATTGGGAAGATACAAATGCATATAGAATAGGTATAACTCATCAATATAGCGAAAAACTAACTTTAATGGTAGGTTTTGGTATAGACAAAACTCCAGCACCACAGGAAAATATAAGTTTTGAACTACCAGATAGTGATGCAAAACTATACTCTTTTGGGGCAGATTATAAATTAGATGATAAAAGAACTATAGGTTTTGGATATCTACTTGATGTAAAAGAGGATAGAACTGTACAAAATGATACTATAAATGGGACATTTACCAATGCAAAAGCACATCTTTTATCATTTGCTTATAAGATGAGTTTTTAATGGCATTAGTATATAAATATCAAAATTTTTATGAAATTATTGAAGCAAATGCACAACAATACGGTAAAAAGCCTATTATTTTTACCCAAAATAGAAAATTAAATAATATAGAATTAAAACAAAAAGTTGATACTTTTGCTAGATTTTTAGAATTAGGTGGTATAAAATATCAAGATAAAGTTGCAATTATTTTAAAAAATAGTGAATACTTTATTATATCACTTTTAGCTATTACAAAATTAGGGGCAATTGCTGTTCCTATTAATAACTTTTTAAAAAAAGAGGAGTTTGAATATATACTAAATAACTGTGATGCAAAGCTTTTAATAACATCAAATGATTTTAAAAAAGAGTTAAAAGAGATTTTAGTTGATACAAAAATCGAGAAAACTATATGGACAGATAAATATGATAAATTAGATGAAAATAATTTTTGTTTTGATGAAATTTTAAGCAATAATATCACACATGAGAAGTTATCATATACTCCAACTTTAGATGATACTGCAATTTTGATATATACTTCAGGAACTACAGGAAACCCAAAAGGGGCAATGCTTAGTTTTAAAAATATATTTTCAAATATGATTTCAGGTAGTATGAGATTTAATATAGTTCAAAAAGATAGATTTATAGTTTATCTTCCTATGTTTCACTCTTTTACACTATCTATTATGGTGATGCTTCCACTTTATAATGGTTGTGCTATGGTAATAGTAAAATCTATTTTCCCATTTTCAAATATTCTAAAACAAACACTTTTAAAAAGAGTTACTATATTTTTAGGTGCTCCTCAGATATATAATGCACTAAATAAAGCAAAAATACCTTGGTATTTTAGATATTTTCATAAAATTAGAGGATTCTTAAGTGGCTCTGCCCCATTAAGTGAACAAGTGGTACTTGACTTTAAAAAGAAATTTAAAAAATCTATTATGGTAGAAGGCTATGGACTTAGTGAATGTTCCCCTGCAGTTTGTGTAAATACTCTTGAAAAACAAAAAATTTTAAGTGTAGGAATACCTCTTGAGTCATATGAAGTAAAAGTTGTAGATGATGAGCTAGTAGAAGTACCTATTGGAGAAGTAGGAGAGCTTATAGTTAAAGGTGATTGTGTAATGCAAGGATATTACAATAATGAAGAAGCTACAAAAGAGACTATCATAAACGGATGGCTTAAAACTGGTGATTTAGCAAAAATTGATAAAGAGGGATTTGTATATATTGTAGATAGAAAAAAAGATATTATTATCTCAAAAGGGATAAATGTATACCCAAGGGAGATTGAGGAGCTTATATATAAACTTGATGATGTAGATTCTTGTGCCGTTGTAGGTATAGCAGATGAAACAAAAGATGAAAAAATTGTAGCATTTATAGAACTAAAAGATAAAGAATCAAACTCTTTAACCTCCAATATGGTAAAAAGTTATCTAAAGGAACATTTAGCAAATTTTAAAATACCAAAAAATATCTATTTTATAGATGAATTACCAAAAAATGCAACAAATAAAGTATTAAAAAGAAAACTTAAAGAGGATATAGATATAAGTAAATTTAAATAGGAGACCTATGATAATAAAAAAAATATATCAAGTTGGAGGATCTATTAGAGATAAAATATTAGGTATACAAAGTTCAGATATAGACTATGTAGCTGTAGGTTATAGTGAAAATGACTTTAAACACTTGCAAAAAGTTGGAAAAGATTTTCCAGTATTTTTACAAGAGGATAA
>JAMOPZ010000163.1 GCA_027064245.1 Campylobacterales bacterium | reverse complement strand
GACAAGGGAACGTAAAAAATTCTGTGTCAGTCACCATTTATAACACTTAAATAAAACTAAAAGGCTAAATTTTTACTTGTTTTTAAAAAGGCACAAACTTTATATACTGATCTATTTTGAGTTAAATTTAAATTTGGTCGGATAGGCCTAAAATAATTTTATAATAACTAAATTTTTAAGTTCTTTTTTGTTAAAAACTTACTATAATATCATTATGAAACATTTAAATGGATTTGGTAAACGATATTTTTCATTAGCAATTATTGCTGTTTATTCTACACTTTATAAGTTATGTAAGGTTGATAGTAACTATATATACCATATAAAAGCATTTAAGTATTTACCACTAAAAACAGCACCACCTATTTTATACAATAAAATCTAAATAATAAAACATTAAAAAATCAAGGAGAAAAATATGCATATAGAAGCAGGAGTAGTAGCAGGAGCTAAAATGTTATTAAGTTATGGTACAGCAGCAGGTGTATTAGGTATGACAGCAAAATTAGCAGTTGAAAATATAAAAGAAAATGGTGCTATATCATTAGCATTAAAAAGTATAATAGCAACTATTATAGTATTTTGTTGTTTTGAGGTATTACCTCACTATCCAATAGGTGTAAGTGAAGTGCATTTAATACTTGGAACTACAATATTTCTAATATTTGGAATAGCACCAGCTGCTATTGGTTTAGCAACTGGACTTTTAGTACAAGGTCTATTTTTTGCACAATTTGATCTACCTCAATATGGTATAAATGTAACTACACTATTAGCAAGTATGTTAATACTAAATGAAGCTAGTAAAAGAATTATACCTACAGGAGTAGCATACAAAGATATCACATATTCACAAATGTTAAAAATGAGTATAGTATGGGAAGGTGCTATTGTATCATGGGTTGCTTTTTGGGCGATATATGGTCAAGGTTTTGCAGCAGAAAATTTAAGTGCAATTGCTAGTTTTGGTGGTGCTTATATGAGTGTTGTTCTTATAGAGCCATTGGTTGATTTAGCTGTTTTAGCAGCAGTTAAAGCTATGAATAGCAATGATTGTAATATATTATTTGATAAAAGATTAAATAACTGTAAAGTAAGTGTATAATATAAATATACTATTATAAAGGGTTCTTAAGTAATCAAATTACTTAAGAACCCTTTTTTATTTATTTAATAATATAGCTTTTAAAGTATCTATACTCTTTATAGCTTCATTATCATCAAAGTTGGTAAATCCCCAATCTACTAAAATAAAATCAACATTAGCACCTAAAGCTGCTTTTTTATCTTTGTAGCTATCACCTACAACTATAGCATCTTTTGCATCTACATTAAAATATTTAAGTGTTTTTATAACCATATCAGGATATGGCTTAGGATTTTTTACACTACAAGCACCTATTGTAAAATTAAAATATCTATCTATATTAAGATACTTTAACATCTTTGAAGCAAATTGAACAGAAGCATTTGTAGCAATACTTAATTTAAAATCTTTTGATAGTTCTTTTAAAAGATCTTCAATACCGTCATAAAGCATAATATCACTTATACAATGTTGATCATAATATTGTGTAAAAAGTTCTGTTTGTTCTTGAGTAAATTCATCTGTTCCATAAAAAAAATCAGCTGCATTTATATCTGGATTATTAAGTTGAGTTAAAAGTGTAGTTTTTTCTATAGGTTCTAATCCTATATTGACACGCACAAAATTGATAGTATTGGTAATTACATTACCACTATCAATTAAAGTACCATCCATATCAAAAATAATTAACTTTTTAATTATTTTACCTTTTCTAAGTATTCCCCAGTTTTTGTATCACATTTGATAATATCACCTTCTATTATATGAAATGGTATTTGTACAACAGCACCTGATTCAATAGTTGCTGGCTTTTTACCACCTTGAGAATCACCTTTAAAGTTTGGCGGAGTTTCTACTACTTTCATCTCTACAGTTGCTGGTGGTTCAACTGTAATTGCTTCACCGTTGAAAAACATCATATCTACATTCATACCATCTATGATCCATTTTTCAGTATCTCCTACTTGTTCATAAGTAAGACCTATTTGTTCATAAGTATTTATATCCATAAATTGAAGCATCTCACCATCATCATATAAAAACTGCATAGTTTTTTGTTGTAGATCTGGAGTTTCAAATTTATCTCCAGCATGAAATGTTTTTTCAATAGTTTTACCATTTAAAAAATTTCTAATCTTACATCTTACAAATGCAGCACCTTTTCCTGGCTTTACATGAGCATAATCTGTAATTCTAAATGGAATACCATCAACCTCAATTTTTAAACCTTTTTTTAAGTCACTCATCCCTAGTGCCATTATAACTCCTTTTAAATCTGTGCATAAGCAACAGATCTTGCTGCTTCTAAATTGTGTAGTTTATCTAAAATATCAGTTGATATATCATCATCTACAAGTATAATAGCTAAAGCTCCATCTTTACTTCTACCCAATCTAAAGTCAGCTATATTTATACCCTCATCTCCTAGTATTTTTCCAACATTTCCTATTACTCCAGGTACATCAGAATTTGATAATAAGATCATTCTTCCACTTGGTTCTATATCCATTAGATTATCATTTATCTTAATAATTCTTTGGGTATCTTCATTAAAGATTGTTCCACTTACACTATTTACACCATTTTTTGTAGTAATTTTTAATGTTACTTTATTTTTATATGCACTTGTTGAGGTTGAAGTATCAGAATCTACTTTTATACCTCTTTCAGTTGCTACAAATGTAGCATTTACATAATTTATCTTATCTTTAAGTGAATGAGTTAAGGCTCCAACAGTAGCAAATGTCTCTAAACTATCAAGATAATCCCCTATATCACCTAAAGCTTCTATTTTAATAGACTCTATTGCAGATCTATCCATTTGAGCTAAAAGAAATGCCATTTTTTGAGTAAGTTCTAAATATGGTTTTACAAAAGATGGTATTTTTGTTTCATCAATTGGAAGATTTAAAGCATGAGGATACCCTATACCTCGTGCTGCTTTTATCGCATTAGAAGCTGCTTGTGTAGCTATTTTATATTGTGATTCTACAGTATTAGCTCCTAAGTGTGCAGTAACTATAATATTTGGAAGATCTAAAAGCTTATTATCTATTGCTGGCTCTTTGTTAAATACATCGATACCTGCCATTGATATTTTTCCAGATTTTAGGTTATTGTATAGTGCATCTTCATTATATAATCCACCTCTAGCACAGTTTATAAGAACAACACCATCTTTCATTTTTGCTATTTGTTTTTCATCTATTATATTAATAGTCTCTGAATTTTTAGGAGTATGAATAGTGATAATATCACAAGCTAAAATATCATCAAAATTTGTAGTATACTCTATATCAAGATCTGTAGCTTTACTTGAAGATATATATGGATCATATGTTACAACTTCCATCTCAAATGCTTTTGCTCTTAGAGCAACTCTATGTCCAATATTACCAAATCCTATAACACCTAGTCTTTTACCATAAAGTTCTCTACCATACCAATCTTCTCTTTTCCAGATTCGATCATTTTTTAGTTGAGCATGAGCATATGGCATCTTTCTCATACAAGAAAGCATATGTGTCATAGTAAGTTCAGTTGCAGCTATAGTGTTTGCTGTTGGTACATTCATAGCAATAATACCTTTTTTACTACAACCTTCTATATCTACATTATCAACCCCAACACCAGCTCTTACAATAGCTTTTAAATTATCTGCAACTGCTAAAAACTTATCGTCTATATCAGTAGAACTTCTTGTTATTGCAACTGTTGCATCTTTTATAATATCTAACAATGCTACTTTATCAACATCAGCAGCATAAACATAGTTTATGTCGCTAGTGTTTTGCAAGATATCAAGTCCGCTTTGGTGGATATGATCACATACTACTATTGTAGGTTTTTTCATCTTTTACTCCAAACTACTTTTTAAGTTTTCCTGCTAATGCATCACCTAAAGTCATAGATGTATTATCATTTACAGATTTTAGTACATCTCTACTTTTTTGTACTGCTAATCTTCGTTCAGATAATCTTACTCTATTTCTTTGTTTATCGATATTTACAATAACAGCTTCTATCTCATCACCAATTTTTATTTCAGTTTCATCCTCTTTTTTTAATAAATCTTCTTTTCTAATAAGACCATCTAAATTATCTTCAAGTTTTACAAATACACCAAAATCTTTAATATCTTTTATAGTTGATTTTATAATATCACCATTTTTATGATTTTTTTCAAAATTTTGTGCTGGTGAATCTTGTAATGCTTTTGCACTTAAAGAGATGTTTTCTTTAGCAGTATCAATTTTAATAATTTTTACATCTATCTCATCACCTTTTTTGTAAACTGCTTTACATTTTACATTATTATCCCAGCTAGCTTCTTCATTATGAAGTAAACCATCTACAGATCCTAAGTTTATAAATGCACCAAAATCAGTAAGTGTTGCAACAGTTCCTGTTAATACATCTCCAACTTTATGTTCTTTTATAAAAGTTTCAAATGGTTTTGGTTGAAGAGATTTTAAACTTACTCTTAATCTTCTTTTATCACAATCAAGATCTATAACCTCTACATTAATCTCATCACCTAATGTTAAATAATCTTTTGGATTTTTTACATTTTTATTCCAAGAGATCTCAGAAATATGTAAAAGTCCCTCTATATCATTTCCTAAATCTACAAAAGCACCATAAGATTCAAAATTAGAAACTGTAACAGTAATAGTATCTCCAACTTCTAATTCATCTTTCATCTCTTCCCAAGGATTTGGAAGTGCATCTTTTATAGATAATGATAAATGACCTTTCTCTTTATCGTATGATTTTATAACAACAGTTACTTCATCACCCTCTTTATAATATGCAGAAGGATTAACTGGACCTTTATAACTAATCTCATTATAATTTACAAGACCATCTATACCACCTAAATCTACAAACATACCATAAGATGTGATTTTTTTAACAATACCCTCTTTTGGTTCATTGTCTTTCATAAGAGCTTCTATTTTTTCCTCTTTATGTTTTTGAGCATCTTCAATAAGTTTTCTTCTAGATATAACTATACTTGAAGTTTCTGGTTTTGCTTTTAATACAACTGCTTTAATTTTTTTACCAACTGCACCTACTGCTTTTAAAAATCCTTGTGCCATAGGCATAAAAAACTCTAATCCATTGTCACTTTGTACTACAAAACCAACTCTTGGTTTTACTGATATAACTGTACCTTCAACTATCACATTGTCTGGTTCTTCTCCATGTTGTTCAAAAAACTCATCAAATTTTGCTTTTTGTAAAACTTTTTTATGTGAAATACCAGGTCTCTCACCTCTGTTTGATGTGATCATCACTTGTATTTTATCACCTGTTTTATATTGAACTTCACCATTTACAGTTATTTCAGCTATATTTAATCTACCTTCACTTTTTTGACCGATATCAACTAATAAATCACTACTGTTAATCTCAACAATAACTCCCTCTACAACTGTGTTTGTCTCTGTATTTTTTTCGCTTGCCTCCAATAATGTTGCGAAGTCTTCACCTTCGATTTCAAAATCTTCAAATTTCATCTGCTTACCCTTTTATAATTTTAGTGAGTCATTTTACCTAAAAAATGCTTTAAGTTTTATGAAATCAAAAAAGCTTTTTTTCAATTTGTTTATG
Source organism: Campylobacterales bacterium (assembly GCA_027064245.1). GTDB lineage: Bacteria > Campylobacterota > Campylobacteria > Campylobacterales > Arcobacteraceae > JAIOSF01. Next base: position 8,248 of record JAMOPZ010000163.1, on the reverse strand, counting down.
CTAAAATCTTATAAAATAAATTAGTAAAAGAGAGATATGAAAGATACACTATATATAGACAAAGAAGCAGTTGCAACGCTTGCCATGGTAAAAGATGGTTTATTAAAACCTGTTGTATCATTGATGAATAGTAAGGAAGCATCAGAAGTAGATAAAAGTGGTATCTATAATGGATGTGTATTTCCATTTTCTTTTATTTTAGCACCTTCAGGATCTAAAAATTTAGAGATTTTAGAAAAATCTAAAAAAGATGATATTCTAGATTTAGTATGTGATGGTGTAGTATGTGGTAATATTGTTGTAAATGAGATCTTTCCAATAGATAAAGATAAACGAATTCATAAAATTTATGGTACAAATAACCCTGAGCATCCAGGGGTAAAAGATACTTATAAAAGATTAGGAAATTTAGCTATTTGTGGTGATTATACAATAGATTTTAATAGTATTAAAAACAATATAGATCTAATCCAACAATCTATAAATACACTAAAAGCAAAAAATATATCAGCTATTATGTTATCTGGAAAACCATTTCATAGGGTTCATGAAAGACTTATAAGAACTGCACTTGTAAAATGTGATCTTCTTATTATTTTTATACAAAAACCATACAAAAATGATAAATTAAGCTATAAAATAAGATATAAAACTATTAAATATTTTTGTGATAATTTTTTACCAAAAGATAGAGTACTATTATTACCATTAGAAAATACATATATTTTTGGTGGATTAAATGAATTACAACTAAATGCAATAGTATCTAAAAATTATGGAGCTACAAAGCTAATTATAGGACAAAATCATGCAGGATTAGGTGCTTATTGGGAAAATCAAAAGTTACTTTCTATCGTAAATAGTATGGAAAAATTAAATTTTGAAATAGATATTATGAGTGAGTTTGTTTACTGTGATAAGTGTACTACACTTGTTAGTACAAATACTTGTCCACATGGAAGACACCATCATGTAAAATATCATAATGATTCAATAATGGGACTTTTTGAGCTAGGTATTATTCCACCTGCAATTTTAATGCGAAAAGAGATATCTTCTATAATATTAAGTTCATTATACCCACAAAGAAAACAAATGTTAAAAAAAATTCATCAAAATCTTTCAACTTCATCTGGTGTTATAGATGAGTTTAAAAGTGAAGATTTTTATGATGGTTTAATGAGCTTATATCAAACATCATCTCTAACATAGTTATGAACCATATAGCGCTTTTTTCTACAAAAAATCAGCGTTATATTTTCTTTTTTCTATTATTTTGTATTTTTTTAATTAATATTTTTATAAAATATTTACACTATAAAGAGTTTATAAAAAATGAGATTTTTCAAACTAATTGTACAGTACTAAATAGTTATTTAAAAAAAGACTTTACTATTATAAAACTAAAAAATAGCAATTTCACAGCTTTTACACCTATAAATAAAGATATAAAAATAGAAAAATTTTCTAAAATAGATATACTTTTAGATAGTTCTCATACAACTTTTTTAGAATACCTAAAAGGTTTTTATGCAAAAAATATATCATTGTATATATATCCTAAAAAAGATAATCTTAAATCTAAACTATACTATTTTATAGTAAATCAACATAAAAATAAAACAATATCTTCCATATATACAGCTTTATTTTTATCAATAAATAGTCCTAAAAGTTTAAAACAGATATTTTCCAATTTTGGTGTATCACATCTTTTTGCATTATCTGGTTTTCATTTAGGATTAATCTTGGGTATTGTATATTTTATATTAAATCTTCTTTATTCCACATTACATCAAAAATATCTCCCATATAGAAATAAACGATTTGATATACTAGTTGTATCTAGTATAATATTATATGGATATTTAAGTCTTATAGGTACCCCTGCTTCATTTTTAAGGGCTTATGTAATGTTTTTATTTGGAATTATACTTTTACGAAGTGGTATATCTTTAATCAGCTTTGAAACTTTAGCAATAATTGTATCTGTACTATTAGCTTTTGATCCACCTTTAGTATTTTCATTATCTTTATGGTTAAGTGTTGCAGGGGTGTTTTATATATTTTTATATATAAAATATTTTAAACACTTACATAAAATTATTAGTTTTATCTTATTTAATTTTTGGATATTTTTAGCTATGAGCCCTATAGTGCATTACTTTTTTTATAATTTCACAACTATACAACTACTCTCACCTATCATTAGTATGCTATTTATACTTTTTTATCCTATAGCTTTAGGATTACATATCATGGGATATGGATATTTTTTTGATAATATATTAAATAATCTTTTACACTACAATTTTGAAATAATTCAAATACAAACACCTCTATGGTTTTTAATAATTTATTTAGGGATTAGTTTTTTTAGTATATTTTATAAAAAAAGTTTTATAGCTTTAAATGTAATACTAAGTATATTAATAATATTGCCATATTTTTTTAAATTTTAATAAAAAAAAGGCTAGAAAATCTAGCCTCTTTTTACTTCTTTAATATTAAAATATTTATAATATTAAAAACCACTCATTTTTACATAAGTTGATATCATCTCAAGAAGAGGATCTATATATAAAACAGATGTAATTGTAGCAAGAGCTGCTAAACCAACTACTGTTCGTAGCGCATTGTTTGCATTACCCATATATTCTATTCTATCATCATATGTAGGTTCTTTTAAGAACATATAAACAATAAGCTTTAAGTAATAGTAAGCTGCTATTGCAGAGTTTAGTGCCATAATAAGAGCAAGTACTACATAACCTGCATTTACAGTTGCACTAAGTAAAAACATTTTACCCCAAAACAAGCTAAATGGTGGAACACCTGCAAGACTTAATAAAAATAGTGCAAAAATAGTAGCTGTCATAGGAGATATTTTTACCAACCCTGAAAATTTTTCAAAAGGATGATCTGACTGAAATCCATGTTTATTTTTTGTTCTATTTATCCATAACATTGAAAATGATCCAAGGTTAGTAAATAAAAATAATATCCAATATATAAATAGACTTTCAGTAGCTTGAGTAGTCCCTACAAGTATTGCACCCATAGCAAAACCAGCATGTGAAACTGAAGAGTATGCAAGCATTCTTTTTATATCTGTTTGTACTAATGCTATAATATTTGGTAAAGTCATAGTAATAACAACTACAATATATAATATCATATGAACAAACTGATTATCAACACTTGTAAATATAGCAAAAAATCTAAGTGCAACTACAAACATAGCTATTTTTGGTACAATTGAGATATACCCAGCCATTGCAGCACTACTTCCCATATAAACATCAGGTGCCCAAGTATGAAATGGTACTAAAGATAATTTAAATCCCATAGATGCCAACATAAATACTACTGCTACAAGTAACATAGGGTAGTTGTCAAAATTTGTTGAAACCAATACTTGACTAATTTGTCCAAGCTCTACACTTCCTGTAATTGCATATAATATCATAGATGCAAAAGCAAACATTCCAGCTGCCATTGCTCCCATAGTAAAATATTTTATAGCTGCTTCTGTTGATCTATCTCTATTATGCATAGCAATAAGTACATATAAAGCCATAGAAGCAGTTTCAAGTCCTACAAAAATAAGTATTAAACTATCAGTTGCAACCATAAATTGAAAACCTGCTATCATAAATAAAAATAGAGAGAAATACTCAGCATATCTATATTCATGAAATCTTTGTTGAGAAAGAGCAAGTAATATAAACAATGCAGATGCAACTACAATAATAACTTGAGATAGTATAGATATACCATCTAGTAACATAAGATCAAAAAAACCTCTAGTAGATACTCCATTATACCCTAGTGTTGCACCTAAATCTATCATTAAAAATAAGATTGTCAACATAACATAAAAAGATTTATGTAGATCTTTTTTTGCTAAATCTATACATAAGATTACTAATGCTCCAAAAATAGCACTTAACATTGGAGCAAGAGTTGGCAAGTTTAAACTTGCCATATCTATATTAATTGGTGATATCATTATTTTATCTCCCCTATTGTATTAACTGAAGCAATTTTTGCTTTAGTTTGTGGTAAAGTTGATTTTAAATACATAACTTGTACAAGTTGTTTTACAGATGTATCAACTGGTTTTAATATAGTATTTGGAAAAAGTCCTAAATACACAACTAACATAACAAGTGGAATAAGTGCAGTTAATTCTCTACCATTTAGATCTTTTAATTTTTCATTAATTGGATTTGTAATTGGTCCAAAAAATGATTTTTTATAAAGAACTAGCATATAAACTGCACCTAAGATAATAGTAGTTCCTGCAACTCCTGTTAATATCGGAGATACTGCAAAGAATCCAAGTAAACTTAAAAACTCACCAACAAAACCAATAGTAAGTGGAAGTCCAACAGATGCCATAAGCATAATACCAAATATAGTTGCATATTTTGGCATAACACTTGCTAATCCACCAAACTCACTCATCATCTTAGTATGTCGTCTATCATAAATAACTCCAACTAACATAAATAAAGCCCCTGAAACTATACCATGAGATATCATAAGAAAGATTGATCCTCCAATACCCTCTACATTTATAGCAAAAATTCCAAGAATTATAACACCCATATGTGATACTGATGAATAAGCAATAACCTGCTTCATATCCTCTTGAGCATATGCTACCATAGCTGTATAAATTATAGCTATGATTGCTAAGATAGCCATAGGTATCATCATAGCAACAGATGCATCTGGAAATAATGGAAGAGAAAATCTAATAAATCCATAAGTTCCCATTTTTAATAATACTGCTGCTAGAATTACAGAACCAATTGTTGGTGCTTGACCATGTGCATAAGGCAACCATGTATGAAATGGTACCATTGGTACTTTTATAGCAAATCCTAAGAAAAATGCTACAAAAAGCATCATCTGCATATCATAAGGTAACATTAAAGCATTCCAATCTAAGATATTAAAGCTCCATACTCCTGTTGCTTGGTTGTAAATATATGCTAAATACAACATACCCACAAGCATAACTAATGATCCTGTAAATGTATATAAAAAGAATTTAATAGAAGCATAAATTCGAAGCTTTCCACCCCAAGCACCAATAATATAAAGCATAGGTACAAGTGATAATTCCCAAAAAACATAAAACACTATAGCATCAAGTGCTAAAAACACTCCAACCATTGTCATCTCTAAAAATAAAACTGTAATAATAAGATTTTTTAGATCTCTTTTTTCACTAAGTCCTATTAAAGATATCATAGTCATAAATGTTGTCATTATAATTAAAAATAATGATATTCCATCTATTCCTAAACTATAAGCTATACCATATTGAGATATCAAAGGTATATACTCACTAAACTGCATACCAGCTACATTTGAATCAAAACTAGCCCATAAAAAGCAAGAAAGTAAAAACTCTATTGCTGTAACTGTAATCCCATATATTCGTATTGCCTCTTTATCTACTACAAAAGCAATAGCAGCTGCAAACGCTGGAAAAAATATTAAAATTGATAAAAGATGTTCCATACTTTTCCTTTCTTATTTTAAGCTACCAAATGTAACAACTAAAATTAGTAATACTACTAAACCTATACCCATCCATTGTAATGCTTTTGATAGATTTCCAGATTGGATAGCTCTACTATCTTCACCTTTATTGTATATAGTATTTGCTATACCATCTACTGTTGCATCTACAACTTTCATATCCATCTCTTTCCAACTAAATTTAGATAATGCTAAATATGGTTTTAAGATAACTTCATCAATAATTTTTGGTAAATAATATTGATTTGCTAAAACTTTATAACAAATATGATCTTTAAATTTACCACTAAAATATGTTCCATTTTTATTAAACTTAAGAACTGCAAATGCTATACCACCTATTGCTATACCACTAGTTACAACTATAAGCATAAACATCGCAAAACCACTAATATCCTCTTCCATTGTTGGTAAAATATGTGTAACCATATGTACAAAACTATGCTCTGTCCAACCAGCAACTATTGCTAATATACCAAGTGGAACCATAGCAGCTATTACATACCATTGAGCTTCGTGCGGATGATAACCAAATTTTTTGAAGTTTTCTTCACCATAAAATACATACATAACAAGTCTAAATGAATAAAAAGCAGTTAAACCAGCTGTTATCCATAATATTGCCCATAAAACATAAGCTCCATGCCCAAATGCAGCTTCTAAAATCATATCTTTAGAATAAAATCCTGCAAGTGGAAAAATACCTGAAAGTGCCAAAGATGCTATAGTCATAATAGTAGCAGTCCAAGGCATATATTTTTTAAGTCCACCCATATTTTTAATATTAATCTCATCATTTGTTGCATGCATAACATTTCCAGCCCCTAAGAAAAGAACTGATTTAAAGAATGCATGAGTTCCTAGATGAAATAATGCTACCCAATAAGCTCCAAGACCAGCAGCTACAAACATATAGCCTAGTTGAGATAGTGTAGAGTATGCAATAATTTTTTTCATATTAGTAGCAACAAGTGCCATAGTTGCAGCTCCAAATGCTACAAATGCTCCAAGACCTGCTATAAAGTACCCTACTTCAGGAACTACTGTAAAGATCTCATTTGCTCTAATTATAAGATAAACCCCAGCTGTTACCATTGTTGCAGCATGAATTAAAGCTGAAACTGGAGTTGGACCCTCCATCGCATTTGCTAACCAAGTGTTAAATGGAAATTGAGCAGATTTACCCATAGCACCTATAAATAAGAATGCTGCAATTGCTACAACTAAACCATGATCTAAAGTACCTATTTTTGCAAATACAGTATCATATTGTAAAGAACCTATATTCCAGAAAATTAACATCAATCCAATAAGCATACCAAGATCTGCAACTCTGTTCATAATAAATGCTTCATTTGCTGCATAACTTGGACTTATTGATGAAAATGGTGATAATGTAGAAAATGGTGATTTATACATATCATCTGTTTTTTCAACATCACTTTTATGATACCAAAATCCAATTAGTCCCCAAGAACAAAGACCAACACCTTCCCAACCTATAAATAGTCCAGCAAAATTATCACTCATAATAAGAATCATCATAGAGAATACAAAAGCACTAAGCCATGCAAAAAATCTATTAAAACTTTTATCATGATCCATATAACCAATAGAATGGATATGAACCATAGCTGATACCATAGTAACAACTACCATCATAACAACACTTACTTGATCTACTACAAATCCAAATGGAATTCGTACATTTCCAATAGATATCCAATCAAGTAGTTTCACATGAATTGCCTCGTGTGAACTATATATATCTACTAATAGATTCAATGATGCTACTAATGATACTAATATAAGTGCTGATGTAATAATACCAACAAACAATTTTTTTGGAGTATTACTAAATAGCGCAGCAAATAGTGAACCTATTACTGGTGCAAATAAAGCAATATATAAATAACTTTCCATCTTTACCCCTTCATACTTTGTAGTGAATCTAAATCAATAGTATGGTGTCTTTTATACCATAAAATTAATAATCCAAGACCAACTGCTACTTCACTAGCAGCAATTGCTATTATAAAAAATGCAAACATTTGCCCTGTTAGATCACCATGAAATTTTGATATTGCAGCAAGTCCAATATTTACTGCATTTAACATGATCTCTGTAGAGAAAAAAAGCATAAGTAAATTTTTTCTCTTCATTGCTCCATATAATCCAATTATAAATATAATTGTGCTTAATACTAAATAATCATTTAATGTTACACTCATTTTATATCCTTTGCAATTTCAGAATCAGTTCGATGATTATCATCGATCTCCTCTTCTGCCATTTGAGTTACAGAAATATCCATCTTTTTACCAGCAAGTATAATACCACCTATCATAGATACTAGCAACATAACAGCAGCTACCTCAAAAGGTACTAAATATTTAGTAAAAAGTACAATTCCAACCTCTTGAATATTTCCATACCCTTCATGAATTGGATAATATGCAAGTTGATTACCTACAATTGGTGCTGCAAATATCATAACAACCAATAAAGCAACTGCACCTGTTAAAACAAATACAACTTTAGGATTTGCTACTGTTTCTTTAATATCATTTAAAGAATCAAAAAACATCATTCCAAATGCATACAGTGCCATAACAGCTCCTGTATAAACAACAATTTGAACTACTCCTAAAAACTCTGCATTTAATAGAAAATAAAATGCCGATATAAA
>JAMOPZ010000162.1 GCA_027064245.1 Campylobacterales bacterium | reverse complement strand
AATACCACTTTTAAGTATATCGTATCTTGTAAATTTAACAAAATATAAACCTAAAAAAAAGTATCTAAAAGTATCTAAAAAAGATATAAAAGATTTTAAAAAAACTTACAGTATAAAAAAACAAAATATAAATATAGGTATCTGTTGGGCAGGTACAAACTTAGGACCTAGAGATAAATATAGATCTATAGATATAGAACAATTTGTACCATTTTTTAATCTAGCTAAAAAACATAATATAAGGTTCTTTTCTCTTCAAAAAGATATAAGAACAAATATAAAATATTTAGAAGATATTGCTCAAAATTTTAATAATTTTTATGATACTGCAGTGGTACTTAAATCTATGGATATAGTAATTAGTGTAGATACTGCAATAGTACATTTAAGTGGTGCATTAGGAGTTGAAACTAAACTTTTATTACCATATTTACCAGATTTTAGATGGAAATTAGATACCTCTAAATCTCAATTTTACAAATCTGTAAAGATTATAAGGCAAGAACAAAAACTACAGTGGCAAAAGCCTTTAGATATTTTAAAAAAAGAGATATATAAAAAATTAGATATAAAAGATATAGTTTTATTTAGATCTTATAGTGGAGATGAAGATAATAAACATCTTATACGAATTGGTGATTTTATGGCATATATGATAATAGCAAATTATTTTAAAATTATAGAGAAAAAATATATGGTATTGTCCTTAACTTCACCTTTATCTAAAAATTTTAAAGCTAATGTATTATTTGAAAATATTTTTGATGAGGTGTATATAGATCAGATTCCTTTAGATATAACTGATGCTATTTTTGATCCAGATAAAACAGATGGATTATGGAGTGTGGCTCCACTGTTGTATAAAAAGTATGGTGATAAAATATTACCAAAAATTACTATAAAAAAATCACTTTGTAAAGAGATATTTACAAAAGAGAAAAATTATATAGTTTTTAATCCTTTAGTTTCTGCTCAATATAATATAGATAGAAATATGGATAAAAGATTTGTAAATAAACTAGCAAATAAACTTTATAAAAAGTTTGGATCAAAACTAATAATTATAAGTGATAAAGAGAATTTAATAGAAAATAAAAATATAAAAGTTGTATTTACACAAAACTTATATGATATTTTTTATCTTATATCAAATGCTAAAGTATTTATAGGTGGAGATACAGGTTTTAGTCATTTTTCAGCAATTGCAAGGGTAAAATATATAGTTACTCTATATGGTACTGTATATCCTACAAATTTTAATAATAAATATTTTGATGCAAGTGTTATTTATGATAAAAGTAAAACAAAATTAGATAATTTTATTTTAAAAAATAATAGTTTATCAAAAGATAAAATAGATCAGTTACTTAGTTGTTTTTCTAATTACTTAAATCAGTAGATTTATTTTCGATTAACTCTATAGATTCTTTTTGTTTAGTCATAGACAAAAGGATCTCTTTTTGTAACTCTGGTCCTACTTTATCATTTGCTATTAGATCTAGCATCTTATGAACTCGTTTTTCCTCTAGTTCTTTATGTTTGAATTCCATATCTTGAGCATGAAGCATCTGTTTTAGTTCTCTATTTTTTTTACTATTTAAAAATAAAAATATAAAACCAATAATAAGCACAACTATAAATGCACCAGCTGTATACATAGTGATTTTTGTTTTCTCTTTTAAAGCTTGTGCATCTATTTTTGTTGTTGTTATTCGTGCATTTGCATCTGTTTGGGCTACTGTTGTAGATGCTGTTGTTTTAAGCTTTGTAACTTCCACTTGACTTTTAGAGTTTATTTTTGCTATTTCTATTTTTGCTTTTGTCTCTAACTCTTTCATCTTTATTTTTTTATCTAAAATAGCCTCTTTGTTTTCTACTAAATGAATTTTATTATTCATATTGCCAAATAGTTTTATATTTGATTGATTAAAATGAGCTTTATTGTCCTCATCTTGATACCCTTTTTGACATCCTATAATAAAAATAAAAATAAATAATAAACCAATATATCTCATAGTTATCTACTTTTCCTCTTGTGTTTTTACTCTTAGCATAGTCATATATGGTAATTTTTTAGGTAATTTTATAGGGTTTGTATTTCCACTATGAACACTTGCTAACTCTTTTTCATCTTTTGTAATAATTTTTTTAAAACTTATATAATATTTATTATCTCTTTTATAAATTTTACCTATATCATTATCACACTCATTTATAATACTATTTAACGGAGCAAATATCTCAACTTCATCATTTGGATAAATTTTATATTTACACATAAAATAGTTTTCATCCTCTAGTACAAAACCAGCAACTTCATAGCTACCTTTGCTCATAGCATAGTCATGATTTTGAGTATCATTTTTTTCAAATGGCTTGTGTACTAAATATGCATCTGTAAAGCCTCTATTTTTTGTAGTATTTAATTCATATTGATATTTTTTTTCATCAAAAGTATTATTATAACAATCCTCTATAGCCATACGATATGCATATGCAGTAACCGCACAATAATAAACAGACTTTGTACGACCCTCTATTTTTATACTATCTACTGCACCACTATTAATTATCTCTTTTACATGAGAAGCTAAGTTCATATCTTTTGCATTAAATATATAAGTTCCAATTTCTGGTTGTTCCTCAAGACGAAATAAAGTGCCATGCTCTTCATTTCCTGCATATAGCGTATACTCAAATCTACAATCATTTGCACAACTTCCTCTATTTGGCACTCGTCCCATTTGAACGGCACTTACTAAACATCGTCCAGAGTAAGCAAAACACATAGACCCATGTACAAATATCTCAATCTCAAGATCAGGAAGCATCTTTTTTATCTCTTGTACATCTCTTAAGCTAATTTCTCTTGCAGCTATTATTCGGCGAACTCCCATATCGTAATAAACTTTAGCATCAAGATAGTTCATAACATTTGCTTGTGTTGAAAGGTGTATTGGTATATTTGGAGCTAGTTCGTGACAAAGTTGTACAACTCCAGGAGTTGCTACTATTAGCGCATCTGGATTTAGGGCTGCTACATTGCTAATATGTTTTTTTAATAGTTCTATTTGAGAGTTAAATGGAAAACCATTTATTGTAACATATACTTTTTTACCAATACTATGAGCATAATCAATACCCTCTTTAAAAGTCTCAAAAGTAAACTCTTTTCCACTTCTAATACGAAGTGAAAAATGACTCACCCCTCCATAAACAGCATCTGCTCCATAAGCAAATGCAATTTTTAATTTTTCTAAATTTCCTGCTGGACTTAGTAATTCAACTTTTTTCATATATTATTTATCCCTTTGTTTTATTCAAACATTATTTTATATTATAACAAAACAAAATAAATTTTTTGTTATTTTAAATTTTATTATTTCAACCTTAATTTTAATCCATATTTTACTTCATATACTTCATCACAAAGAGAGGTTAATTTTTGCCCTAAAAGTCCACTTCGTTTAACAAACTCTTTGGTTTCTTTTTCTAGTGGTACTAAACCACCATTTATATCATTTAATACAAAGATAATATTAGCATCAATTTTAAAAATATTTTCAAGTGTTATTAGTAGATCATCTAAATTTTTATCGTTATTATTAAAAAGCCACATAGATATACAATCTACTATATATGTATTGTTTGGTTTAATCACTTTATTTAATTCAAAAGATTCTTCAATTAATATAAAATTATTTTTTCTATTTAAATTATGTTGATTAATTTTTTTGTTCATATAATCATCATTAAAATCATTATTATATGTAGCTATATAATATGGTTTTGTTTTTGATATTTTTATTGTATGATCTTGTGCTAAAATAGATTTGCCAGAGTTTTGAGTACCAAAATATAATATTTTCATCTATTTAAATAATTTTGTAGGATCTATATATTTACTATTTTTTGTTGCTTGAAATTGTAATATATTATTTACACGACCTACAACATAACCTTTTGGTATCCATTTTCCTACTTTTAAAGTGGGAGATATTTTATCTAAATGTGAATAAATAGTATGTAAATTTCCTTTGTGTTTTACAATAACAACATTATCCAATAATCCTGCATTTTTTTTAGCATACACTATTTTACCTCTTAAAACAGAAAAAACTTTTGCATTTGCTCTTTTTGTTTTCATAGAAACCGATTCATTAAAAAGTCTCATTTTATATACAGGATCATAATATGTACCAAACTTTTTTACTATTGTATAATGTTTTAAAGGTGCTATTGTTTTTTTACCAATATATTTTGCTATTCGTATACCTTTTGCACTAGAACCTATTTTTTTAACCTCTATATTAATATCATCTTGAAGATCTTTTTTTGATAAAAATTTTATCTGTTTTGTTTTTTTAGGAGTTTTTTTAAATCTTGATTTTTTTGCTGTATATTTTTTTGTTTTAGTCTTTGTTTTAGTTTTAGTCTTTGTTTTCATTAAAGATTTTTTTAGTTTTGCTAATTTAGCTAATTTTTCTTTTCTTTTTCTTTCTAATTCTTTTTTCTCTTTAGCTAATTTTTCTTTCTCTTTTTTTTTTTTTTATTTTTTTGCTTGAATCTCTTGTGTTTTTAAAATATTTAAGTTTCCTAAAAGATCAGTTAATTTATTTTGTCTATCTATAATACTTTGTAAAGATTTTTGATACTCTTTATGTTGAGAACTAAGAGAATCTAAAACAATTTTTTGTTCTTTTTTTAATGCTAAATATTTTTGTTGTATCTCATGTTGTTTTTGTATAAATTTTTCTAAATTGGTGATTTTATCTTGATTTAGTCTTTTATTTCTATTAACTTTTAAATAGTTTATATTAAGATCTAATAATTCTTGTTTTACATTATCTAGTATTATAGAATATACCTCTTTGTCTATAAGTTCTTTTATGGTTTTTTTATCAACTTGCTCTAAGCCCATTGTCATAGAATATCTTTGAATTATAAATTTAATTGTTCTTTTTTCTATCTGTTTTTTTTGTTCTTCTAGAGATAATGCAGTATCTTTTAGTTTTGATACCTCTTGTTTTGCATTATCTAATTTTAATTTATTTAAAAAAATCTTTGAATTTGTATTTTCCAAAATAGATACAATTTTACTATATGATTCTTCCTCTTTATTTATTTGTAAAGCTAGATTTTTAATCATATTATCTAACTCTATTTTTGTTTTTTTTGTTTTTTTAAACTCTTTTTTATTTTTATTTATTTTTGTTTCTATATCTTTAATTGCACCAAAAAGAGATAAACTAATAGATAAATATAATAGAAATAATTTTAGTATCATTGTAATTTATATTTTGTTAATAACCAAAAAAATGTAACAAATGGTATAGCAAAAGCTACTACAACAATCTGAATTATATCAAAAGTAAAATCTTGGATATTTGGGATTAATCCTAAAAGTTCAGGCTGTATAATTAAAGAGATATTTGAAATAAATCCATAAATAAGTCCAGCAACAGTTATACTAGCTACTGTTGCACTTGCTAATACTATTTTAATAATAGGTTTTGAAGCATACATTATAGAACCACCATGAAGTTGTATAATATCGATTCTTTCTCTATGTTCATAGAACCATATTTTAATCTGTTTTGCAAGTATCAAAAATGATAACACAAGGATAATACCAAATAATACCAATATAATATTTTGAATCAATACTAAAATACTATATATTTTATTATGATTTTTAGAAAAAGTTTCTATTTGTTTTATATTTTTAATTTTTTGTAATGCCGTTTTTATCTCTTTTAGTTTTCTTGTTGTTGGAAAATCTTGTAGATGTAATTTATAAAAATATGGTAATCTAACTTTTAACATATTTAAAGAAGATTGAGATAATTTATTTTTAATACCTTTAATAATATTTTCTCTATGTATTATCTCAATATCTTTGATATTTACTCCAGCTATTTTATTGAATTTTATTAAAGGAGTTTTTGTTATTATTACTATTGAATAATCATTTGCAATATCTTGTTTATATTTTACAACCACTTTATTCATACCTAAATAGATAGCAAAAGTAAGAAGAAGTACCATTAAAGGTACAATAAAAGAGAAAAAGGAATTAAGAGGCCTCATATATAACCCCATCATCAATATTAAATCGTCTATATCTTATACCAAAATTTACAGGTATTTGATGTGTTACTACAATAACTGTAATTCCTAAAAGCTCATTAGCACTTTTTAAAAGATCCCATATCACGCCAGCTGAATATTCATCTAAGTTTCCTGTTGGTTCATCTGCTAATATTATTTTTGGATTATGAGCCAATGCTCTAGCAACTGCTACTCTTTGTTGTTCTCCTCCACTTAATTCTGCAGGATAAGATCCTATTCTATGACTTAATTTGATATGTTTTAAAAGTTTTTCTACTTGTTTTTGTGATACAATATCATCATATCCTTTTATTTTTAAAGGCAATATAATATTTTCCTCTATGGTATATTCTTGTATAAGTTTATAATCTTGAAAAATAATCCCTAAATTTTTTCTTAATTCTAAAAGATTACTTTGACCACCTTTTGAAAGATTTATTTTATTTATAAATAATTGACCTGACATTATCTTTAATTTTCCATATAAAGATTTTAAAAGTGTTGATTTTCCACTTCCACTAGACCCACTAACAAATATAAACTCTTGTTGCTTAATATGAAAATTTCCATTTTCTATAATTTTTTTCTTTTTATCATACGATAGAGTTATATTTGTAGCTAATATCATTTTAATAACTCTTTTATAAGATTATGTGCATTTAAATTTGATCTTGTTTTAATAGGATTTGATGAAAAATATCTAGCATTATCATATGCAACTATTATATATTTTGTAACAGGTTTATTAAAACTACCTAATGTAACTTTTAATAATAATCTATCATCCATACTATAAATTGTCTCAAAATGTACTAAAAAATCATTTTTTATTATAGGTGTTGTATTTAAATTATCTTTTATTTTTGATATATCATAACAATCATCAAAAGAAAAGTCACCTTCAAGTTCTATATTATCATTATTTTTAGTAGATTTTATAGTTATATCCCAGATAGTTTTTTCTTGTTTTTTCCATCTAGCTTCATATTTGCTTGTAATATCAACATCTTCATTTTCTCTAATAGCTATAGGATAATCTTGAAATTCTTTTAGTAATTCTAGATTATATTCATAATAATTTATACTATCAGTTCTAAGTTCAAGGGTACCATTAATCCTAAGTACTCTTAATGATTCTGTAATAAACTCATGACTCATAACTCGTCTATGAGGTTTTTTATCCCAAGGTACTGGAAAATGTACAAAAATTCTACTTACACTATTTGATTTTAAAAACTCCAAAAAAAGTCTTGCATCATAATTTATAATTAGAATATTTGTAATATTTTGAAGTTTGCATTGTTTTAAAACTTGCTCTATAGATGGATAATGTATCTCAAGACCTATATAAATTTTATCAGGATTATTTTTAGCTTGATGAATAAGATGAACACCACTTCCAAATCCAACCTCTATACATATCTCTTTTGTGGTATTAAACTCATTTGCAAAATAGTTTATATCTTTTAAATACTGTTTTGTAGGTTCTACTTTATTGTATTTTGATTCTATATTTGAAAAAAGTATTTTTTTAGATGATTTTTCTGCAAAATTTTTTAAAGCTTTTTTCATAAGACTTACAGGTGTTAATCTTGTGGCATTATCTAATTTTATCAGAGTATTTGAATCTTTTTTAATTTTTGTTAATAAAAACTCCTTATTATCTAAAGATACACCTATTTTTTGATCATAAGAAGATGTAGCTATAAAATTAAATTGTGTATCTAAGATTATATCTACATCAGATTCTAGTAAAATATGAGGCATATACTTAAACTACTTTGTTTTAGTTTGTAATGTTGGTAATGTCATAGATGACTCTTTTGTTTTATTTGATGCTAAACCAAATTGATCAACTGCTTGTATGCTATACCTATATTCTATACCTCTTACAATATCTGGATCTTCATATCGTAAAGCTTGAATATTTGGTATAAGTTTTGTTGTAGAACTTGCCCATCCATCTTTTGTAGTTTTGTATATATTATAAGATACTGATCTTTTATCTGCAGGAAGCCAATTTAGTATCACTTTATTACCTTGAATTTGTGCTAAAGTTACAAGAGGTGTTTGTGGTTTTGCTAGTGTTGTTCCCATAATAGCAGTACTTTCTTTAATATCACTTTCTAATCCATCTTTATCTAATGTGGTTAATTTATAAAAATATATTTTACCATCTTCATTAACCATATCATCATATAGATGATTATCAACTTTTGATTGTGCTATTTTTTTAAAACTACCATCTACACTATTAGATCTGTATATATTATATAAAATAATATCTTGAGTTTTAGAGATTCCCCATTTTAATTCTATTTTTCTAGGTAGATCATTTGATGCTGAAAATTCTTGTACATTTAAAGGCAATGGTTTTGTTTTTGCTTTGCTAACTTTACTATAGCTTGACTCTATTCCATCAAAAGTGATAGCTTTGATTCTATATATATAGATCTCATTATCCCCTAAATCATCATCTATATACTCTACATTTAGTCTATGATTTACTACAGCTATCTCATTCCATTTTGCTTGAAGTGGTGTTGTTCTTTCAATAACATATTTTTTTACAGCTGCATATGGATGTGGTCTCCATAAAATTTTGATCTGTTTTGGAAGATTGCTAATTGCTTCTATGTAGCTAACTGACTCTAAAACTGGTAGAGTTTGAAAAATTTTTGATTTACTTGGGTTTGATTCTAGATCATTTGTACCAATTGCTGCTACACTATAGGCATATTTACTATTTGGTTCAAGATCTCTATCAAGATAATGTGTTATATATCTATTTTCAAGTTTTTTTATTCTTTTAAATTTTGTTCCATCTTTTTGCATATTTGATCTATA
Organism: Campylobacterales bacterium; assembly: GCA_027064245.1. Taxonomy (GTDB): domain Bacteria; phylum Campylobacterota; class Campylobacteria; order Campylobacterales; family Arcobacteraceae; genus JAIOSF01. Next base: position 5,097 of record JAMOPZ010000162.1, on the reverse strand, counting down.
GATATAATACCCTTTTATAGATGGTTGAGCTATATTTTCCCACTCTAAAGCAATAGATTTATAGCTTGGTATTGCACGAAGTGATTCTTCTGAGATTACAGGTAGATTTATATCTATTTTTGGTTTTGAAGATGGAGTAGTTAAGCTTTGTTGACAACCACTAAATAGTATTATTGAACTTGTTAATAATAAGCTCTTTGCTAATATTTTCACTTTTATATTCCTTAAAATATTTTTTATAAAACTCTCTCATATCATTTGGTATCTCTACACTAAACTCCAAGGAGGTTCCTGTAATAGGGTGTTTTAGATATAAGCAAAATGCATGGAGATATACTCTTGAGAGTTTATCAAATTTGCCCTTAAATCCATATAAGTTATCTCCTATTATATGACGATTAAAAGATGCTAAATGAACTCTTATTTGATGTGTTCTTCCTGTAAAAAGTTTTGCACCTATTAATTGATATTTATTATCTTTTGAATTTTCAATTATACAAAATGATGTTTTTGCTATTTTACCATGAGATTGAATAGAATTTTTTAAACGATTGTTTGGATCTCTTGCTATTGGTGCATCTATAGTAATATCATCTTTTAAAGGGGTATCTATAAATGCAAGATAGTATCTTCCCATAGTTTTATTTTCAAGTTGACTGCTTAAAGATATATGGGCTTCATTTGTTTTTGCTATTACTATAAGTCCACTTGTACCTTTATCTAGTCTATGAACTATACCATATCTTTCTTCTCCACTTATGGTTGAAAGTGATATCCCTTTTTTTATAAGCCAGTCTACTAAAGTAGCCTCTTTTACACTGGGCGCATGATGTACTACTATACCTGCTGGTTTATTTAATACCATAAAATATTGATCTTCGTATACTATATCTACATCAAAATCTACATCATAGCCTTTTTGTTTATTTACTTCTGGTAAAGTAACAATAATCTTTTGACCTAAAAATAGTTTTAAACCACTTTTAGCTTTTTTTTTATTCTCTACAACTACAAAATCTTTTTTTATTAGTTGATCTATTTGATTTCTTGATTGATTTAATTTTTTTGTTAAAAATTGATCTAGGCGTAACTCTTCATCTGCTATAAATTCTTTTATATTTTTCATATTTTATTGTATCAAAAATATCTTAAAATAAGTATTGCTAAACAATTAAAAAAATTTATTGTAATTAAGATATAAGTAAAATTAGATATAATAACATATTAATATAGATATACAAAAAGGATATACAAATTGACTGATGATCAAAAAAAATCAATAGATTTAGCAATAAAACAGATGGATAAAGCTTTTGGAAAAGGTGCATTAATAAGACTTGGGGATAAAGTTATAGAACCTATTGAGTCTATTGGTACTGGATCTTTAGGATTAGATTTAGCTTTAGGAATAGGTGGTATTCCAAGAGGTAGAGTAGTAGAGATCTATGGACCTGAAAGTAGTGGTAAAACTACTCTTACTCTTCATATAATAGCTCAAGCTCAAAAAGCTGGAGGAATTTGTGCATTTATAGATGCAGAACATGCACTAGATGTTGCATATGCAAAAAATCTTGGAGTTGATACAGATAATCTTCTTGTATCTCAACCAGATTTTGGTGAACAAGCTTTAGAGATATTAGAAACTGTAATAAGAAGTGGAGCAGTAGATTTAGTAGTAGTAGATAGTGTTGCAGCTCTTACTCCAAAAGTAGAGATAGATGGTGATATGGATGATATGCAAGTGGGTGTTCAAGCAAGACTTATGAGTAAAGCTTTACGAAAAATAACAGGTATTTTAAATAAGATGAATACTACAGTTATATTTATAAATCAAATTCGTATGAAAATAGGTATGACAGGATATGGATCTCCAGAGACAACAACAGGTGGAAATGCCCTTAAATTCTACTCTTCAGTTAGACTTGATATTAGAAGAATAGCATCTTTAAAACAAAATGAAGAGGTAATAGGAAACAGAACAAAAGTAAAAGTTGTAAAAAATAAAGTTGCACCCCCTTTTAAAACTGCCGAATTTGATATAATGTTTGGAGCTGGAATATCACGAATGGGTGAATTAATAGATTATGGTGTAAAACTAGATATCATAGATAAAGCTGGTGCTTGGTTTAGTTATAATGATAGTAAAATAGCTCAAGGTAAAGAAAATAGTAAACAGTTTTTATTAGATAATCCTGAGATTGCTTCTGAAATAGAGCAAAAAATTCTTTTAGCTATGGGTATAACTACAAATGAGGTTTGTGAAGCAAAAGAGTAAGAAAATATGTTAGATATATTTAAACAAAATAAAAGTTTTTTAACACGAGCAAAAGAGAAAAGTAGCTTTAAGTATCTTTTAGATTTTGATACAAATGGTAGTTTTATTGAGGTTTGTGATAGTAAATTAAAACCTATAAAAGATATAGATTATAGAGTTTATAATGGTATTGATAGAGAGATTTTACAGCTTTTGGAGCAGTGCAGACAAGAAGATTTTTTTCAAATATCGTGGGAGGATGAATCTGATTATATATATCTAGAAAAATATCCACGACTTTTAGAACTCTTACGACAAAGTGATAAAATAGTAGATAAAAAAAATAACTCTTTGATCTTTGAATCTGGTATATCTCAAATAGATCTAAATATTATAAAAAAAGATAAATTAGATCTATTTTGTACAGTTGAGGATAAAAAAGATTTTTTATTTATCAACTCCACTTATATTTTAGTAGATAATAAAATAAAACAGATCTATAATATAGGTGAAAATTACCAACAATTAAATAGCTTCAATACCTCTATAGCTCAAGATAAGCTAGAAGAGATATTAACTATTTTAGTAACACATTTTGATAATATTAATATAGTTTATGAAAACTATAATATTGAGATAAAAGATGAAAAAAAACAGATAAAACCAGCAGTAACTTTTGAACAAATCACAGTGGATAATGAGTTGGTTCTGCGAACTTCTGCTACAATAGGACATTTAAGTCCTGCATTTTTTAATGATTTTAATATCACAAAAATTGTACTTATAAATCAATTAGAAAAATCTATCTCTATTTATGAGTGTGATTTTACTGATGTGTTTGATCTATACTCTACTATTTTTAAAACTTTATCATCTATAAAAAGATCAGAAAAAAATAGTACTTTTAGTGAAGAAGATGGACTTTTTATTATAGATGAGACAATTGCTGTAAAATTTATACAAAATAATTTACATACTATTTTAAATAATTGTGAACTTTTTGGTAGTGAAAAGCTAAAAGCTTACAAATACAACACTTCTAAACCAACTTTAAATGTATCTTTTAAAAATAAGATAGATTTTTTAGATAGTTCAGATGTAACAGTTAGTATCTCCAATGAGAGTTTTAATATATTTGAATTGATTAACCTATATAAAAAACACTCATATATTCCACTTAAAAATGGAGAAAAATCTATAATAGATAGATCATATATTGCAAAATTGGAGCGGATATTTAAAAAAGAGGGTAAAGATAAAGTAAAAGTATCTTTTTTTGATCTACCTGAAATAGAGGAGTTAATAGCCTCTAAAGAGCAAAAAGTATTTAAAAATAGCAAAGAGTTTTATAATGGATTTAATAAATTAAAATCATCAAAAACAAGAATACCAAAATTAGATAATGTAACTTTAAGAGATTATCAAAAAGAGGGAACAAGATGGCTTAAATATCTTTATGATAATAGTTTTGGTGGATGTTTAGCAGATGATATGGGGCTTGGAAAAACACTACAGGCTATTACTCTTTTATCTTTTATATATCCTAAAAATAATACACCTTCATTGATAATAATGCCAAGAAGTTTACTAAATAATTGGCAAAATGAGTTAAAAAAGTTTAATCCTAGTATATCTTTTTATCTTTATTATGGAAATAATAGAGATATAAAACAGATAAAAGAGCATAATATTACACTGACCACATATGCATTAGTAAGAAATGATATAGAAAAATTAAAAGAGATAAAGTTTGATACTATTATTCTTGATGAATCTCAAAATATTAAAAATATAGATTCAAAAATAAGTCGTGCAGTTATGCTTTTAGATGGTAACCATAGATTCGCATTAAGTGGTACCCCTATAGAAAATTCACTTTTTGAGTTGTATTCACTTTTTAGATTTTTAAATAGTGGTATGTTTAAAGGGATAAATGATTTTAAAAGAGATTTTGTAGTTCCTATTCAAAGTGAAGCAAATGAGGATGTAGCAAAAGTATTAAAAGCAAAAATCACTCCATTTTTATTGCGACGACTTAAAAAAGATGTATTAAAAGATCTTCCATCAAGACAAGATCAAGTAGTATATGTAGATATGGATGAAAAACATAAAAAGTTTTATAATCAAAAAAGAGATTATTATAAACAAATTTTAGATAAACAAATAGCAGTAAATGGTATATCAAATTCACGCTTTGTGATACTTCAGGCTTTTAATGATCTACGGCAAATTGCCTCTGCTCCAGAGTTAAAAACAGATGATAGCTCTATAATATCTTCAAAAATAGAAAATCTTTTTGAATTACTTGAAGATATAGTTTTAAATGGTCATAAAGTACTTATATTTGCTAACTTTTTAGGAAGCCTAGATCTTATATCAGCAAAAGCAACACAAGAGGGATACGAGCATCTTCTTATGACAGGAAGTACAAAAAATCGTCAAGAACTTGTAGATAAGTTTCAAAATGATAAAAATATAAAACTATTTTTAATGACACTAAAAGTAGGTGGAGTAGGGCTAAATTTAACTCAAGCTGATTATGTATTTATTTTTGATCCATGGTGGAATAAAGCAGCACAAAATCAAGCAATAGATAGAGCTCATAGAATGGGACAAAAAAATAAAGTGTTTAGTTATGAGATGATTACAAAAGGTACAATAGAGGAAAAAATATTAGAGCTACAATCACAAAAACAAGATATGACAGATATGATTATAAGCGGTGATGAGGGTGGATTAAAACAGTTGAGTCAATCTGATTTAGATTTTATTTTAGGTTAAAAGAGTCTAAAAAATATGATTATATCAGATAAAGAGTTAGAACAATTTTTAAAAAATATCTA
>JAMOPZ010000161.1 GCA_027064245.1 Campylobacterales bacterium | reverse complement strand
AATCTCTTTATTTGTCACGCTTCCTATTAAATGTCCATTTGCACCAACTTTATGTTTTATTATAAATTTACTACTATCAAGAATACTTTTTATATGATGTGCCTCTTTTATCTCTTCCTCCATAGCTTCTTTTATTTTTTGTTGTTCTTTTGCATATTCTTCTAACACTTGAGCTGTAGCATGTTTTGCAAAACCTTTTCCTATTAGAAAATTTTTACCGTAACCATCTTTTACCTCTTTTACTTCACCTGCTTTTCCTAAACTTTTTACATCTTTTATCAATAATACTTTCATTTTATTATCTCCCTTTAATTTATCTCAAGGTATTATACCAAAAAAATATAAAGGTAATTACTGTTATGAAGATGATAAAGATTATAAATGAAAGATTAAAAGAGATAAGAGATGAAGTTTTAGCTTTAGTAGATGATCAAAAGATGAATTTAACAAAAAAAAATCAACTTATGCAACCATTAGTTGAAGAGAAAAAAGTTTTAGAGCACACCTTAGTTTATTTGGAAAAGATAAAAAATACAAATTATAAAGGACTTTGTTCTTAAAATTTAGCAAATTTATTGTATCATCACACAAAAATCAAGGAATCGTTTATGAAAAAAATTATACTAATTTTAGTAATGGTAGTTTTTGCATATAGTGCAAATCCTATAGCAGTACTTCAAACAACTCAAGGATCTATGAGATTTGAATTAAGACCAGATATAGCTCCAAAAGCAGTTGAAAATTTTATTACCCATATAAAAAATGGGTACTATAATGGTATTATATTTCATCGAATTATAAAAGATTTTATGGTACAAGGTGGAGATCCTACAGGAACTGGTAGAGGTGGAGAATCTATTTGGAAAAAACCATTTAAAGATGAATTTAAAAGTAATGTTACATTTGAAAAAGCTGGTATTTTAGCTATGGCAAATGCAGGTCCCAATACAAATGGTAGTCAATTTTTTATCACAACTGTATCTACTCCATGGTTAAATGGTCATCATACAATTTTTGGATATATTAAAGATAAAGAAAGTTTTAAAGTATTAAAAAAACTTGAAAATGTAAAAACAAATGGAAGATATGGTGGAGATAGACCAATTAAAAAACAAAAAATTATAAAAGCATATATTCAATAAAAATATAGTACAATTGAGTGTAAAATTTATAAATTAAAGGAAAATATATGATTTATATAGATAATATCTATGCACAAGAGGTTATGGATAGTAGAGGAAATCCAACAGTAAAAGCAACTGTAATGTTAAGTGATGGTACAAAAGAGTCTGCAATTGTTCCAAGTGGAGCTAGTACTGGAAAAAGAGAAGCATTAGAGTTAAGAGATAAAGATGATAGATTTATGGGTAAAGGTGTATTAAAAGCTATTGAAAATGTAAATACTACAATAGCAGATGAATTAATAGGTATGAGTCCTTTTAATCAAGCACAAGTAGATGCTACTATGAAAGATATAGATGGTACTTCTAATTATAGTAATCTTGGAGCTAATGCAGTTTTAGGTGTTTCTATGGCAGTTTCTCGTGCTGCAGCTAGTAGTCTTAAAATACCTTTATATAGATATTTAGGTGGAGCCAATGCTATGACAATGCCTGTACCTATGTTAAATATAATCAATGGTGGAGAGCATGCAAATAATAATGTTGATTTTCAAGAATATATGATAGTACCTGCTGGATTTGAGAATTTTGCTGATGGTTTAAGAGCTAGTGCAGAGGTATATCATAATCTTAAAACTATAATTAATGATATGGGTGAATCAACTGCAGTTGGTGATGAGGGTGGCTTTGCACCAAATCTAAAATCAAATGAGGAACCAATTCAAGTAATTATGGAAGCTATCAAAAAAGCTGGATATAAAGCAGGAGAACAAATCTGCATAGCTTTAGATGTAGCAGCGAGTGAAATTGTAGATGAAGATGGACTTTATGTTTTAAAAAGTGAAAATAGAAAACTAACAAGTAAAGAGTTAGTAGCATATTATTTGGATCTTGTAAATAAATATCCTATAGTATCTATAGAAGATGGATTAAGTGAAGATGACTGGGATGGATGGAAAATAATGACAGAAGAGTTATCAGATAAAATCCAACTAGTAGGTGATGATCTTTTTGTAACAAATGCTTCTATTTTAAATGAAGGTATTCAAAAAGGAATAGCAAATTCTATCTTAATAAAACCAAATCAAATAGGATCAGTATCTGAAACTATGCTTACAGTTAGACTTGCACAAAGAAACAACTATAACTGTGTAATGTCACATAGATCTGGAGAAAGTGAAGATTCATTTATTGCTGACTTTGCTGTAGCACTAAACTGTGGACAAATAAAAACAGGATCAACTGCAAGAAGTGATAGAATTGCAAAATATAATAGACTTATGGATATAAGTGATGAGATTGCATATAGTGAATACTTAGGATTAAGTTTATTCCAAAAATAGTATATGAAGTTTTTTATAACTAATAAAAAATTTATGGGAATAGTATTTACAGCTATTGTAGTTACTATTTTCATAGCATATTATACTTCAAATATATTATTTGGAACAAATTCATATGAGGTGTATCAAAATTTAGTAGTAAAAAAACATAAACTACAATATAAAATAAAATATTTGCAAAATGAAAATGCAAAATTACAGAAACAATATTTAGAATTGAAAAATTTAGAACCTGAAATTGGTAATTGGTA
>JAMOPZ010000160.1 GCA_027064245.1 Campylobacterales bacterium | reverse complement strand
TTTTTATCTCTTTTTTTATTTTTATCTCTTGATATTTCAACATAAAATCAAAAATAACCTGAGGCATAATAAAATCTCCAATAGTTTTACTTGAAGCTATATGCAAACTACCAGAGATATTTTCATCTTTAAAAAAGTTCTCTGCATCTCTAAGAGATAAAAAGCTCCCATAAGTTTTATCTTTAAAAACTCTTCCTCTCTCATTTAAAATAAGTTTTTTTCCTATCCTATCAAAAAGTGGTTCACCTAATTTTCTCTCCAATGATTTTATAGCCAAAGATATCGCTGATTGACTTAATCCAATCTTCTTTGAAAGATTGGATACATGAGGATTCTCACAAAGCTTATAAAAAAGTTCCAATTCTTTAAGTGTCAAATAGTATCCTTATTGATTTTCTTAATTATTATATCAAGTTTAATATATTTTACAAATAAAATAAAATCCTCTATACTTTCCAATCAAAGGAGTTTTCAATGATACAAGGATTGTTACTAGTAAGTTTTTTTGCTTTAATGGCAAGTTTTATATCTAGTTTTTTAGGAGGATTAAGTCCTCTTATCATAGGTATAGTCATGGGTATGATTTACGCAAACACTTTTAGACATAAACTTCCACAAAATTTTGATTTAGGTATAGTTTTTTCAACTAAAACTATTCTTAGAGGAGCTATTATATTTTATGGTTTCAGACTCACTTTTCAAGATATATTTGCTGTAGGGATATCTGGTATACTTGTTAGTACACTCATAGTTACTCTTACTTTCATAATCGGTTATTTTGTAGGAACAAAAATCTTGAAGATGGATAGAGATACCACTATCTTAACAACGGCAGGGAGTTCTATATGTGGAGCTGCCGCAATACTTGCCACTGAACCAGTTGTAAAAGGGGAAGCTTACAAAACTGCTATTGCTGTCTCAACTGTTGTTCTTTTTGGAACACTTAGTATGTTTTTATATCCATTTTTATATAAAGCTGGCTTTATCCCGCTTTCTCCTGAAGGTATGGGAATCTACATAGGTGGAACTCTTCATGAAGTAGCTCATGTTGTTGGAGCAGGAAGTGCCATAAGTCAAGAAGTTGCAAATAGTGCAGTTATAGTAAAGATGATAAGAGTTATGCTACTAGCTCCTTTCTTAATCATACTTAGTTTTTGGTTATCAAAAAAAGCTACAAAAAAAGAGAAAAAAAAGATAACTATACCATGGTTTGCTATCTGGTTTATCATAGTTGCTGGATTTAACTCACTAAGTCTTTTACCTCAAAGTTTAATACATAGTATCAATACTCTAGACACATTTGCCCTTACTATGGCTATGAGTGCTCTTGGTATACAAACCAATTTTAAAAAGTTTAAACAAGCTGGACTAAAACCAATATATTTAGCTTCAATCTTATTTTTATGGCTTGTTTTTGGAGGATTTTATATAACAAAAATTTCAATGAGTATTTAAATATATATAAGTTTAAATAATAATAATATTATCAAATAAAGGTTATATTCAATATTATCTAGATATAATTAAATCGTGTGTGGAGGCATAATAAAGTGATTTCTTATGATAAAGTATTTAACTTAACAAAAAATCTTAATATACTGTATGTTGAAGATGATATTATCTTACTCAAAGAAACTAGTGAAAATTTTGAAAATATGTTTTTAAAAGTTGATACTGCCACAGATGGAGAAGAAGGTTTAAAAAAATATTTACAATTTTTTCAAAATAATTATAAACATTATGATATTGTAATAACAGATATTAATATGCCAAAAATAAATGGTATAGAATTAATAAAAAAAATTTACACTGAAAATGAAAAACAATCTATTATTGTTATCTCTGCTCATAATGAATCAGAATATCTTTTAGAGCTTATAAACTTAGGCATTGAACAATTTTTAATCAAACCTCATAATTATAATACAATTTTAGATGTTTTATATAAAACAGCAAATAAGCTTTTAAAATCATCTCAAACTATACTTGATAAAAAAACAATTGTATTAAAAAATGATTTTTTTTGGGATAATGAAAATAATTTATTATTTCATAGCGAAAACAATATAAAATTAACAAAAAATGAGACACTACTAATGCAAATCTTTATAAAAAATAGATGCAAAATTTCTACACTACAAGAAATTTTTAATATACTATGGATAGATACTCCGCATTTAGCTTCTACAGAGACTTTAAAATCTATAATTTCTAGACTTAGAAAAAAAATTCCTAATACAATAGAAAATGTATATGGATTGGGATATAGATTAATTTTTTAACATAAAGGTCTTAAATGCTAAAATCAAAAATTCTTTTTAAAACAATACTACTTATAGCTATAATAATAGCTGTATATATTGGTGCTATACTTATACATGCCTTTCCAAAAATCAACAATAAAGTTACTTCACTAGAAAGAACAAATATAGAAGAAGTTCTAAGTAAAATAATATTAATCAGTAAAATTTCTTATAAAAATACCAATGAATTTAAAAAAGAAACGATAAAAAACTATAAGGATAGCCTAAAAAACTTCTCTATATTACCTCTATATATACTAAATAAATACTACTTAAGTGATACAAAAAACATGCAATTAGCTCTAAAAGAAATAAATAATATAAAATATCCAAATGGCATAAAATTATCAATCTTGCACAAATTAGATAAAAAAAATGGGGATTTTATTGTTACCTCTAAAAAAATAAAATATATAGATAAATTCAAACCTTGGAAT
>JAMOPZ010000159.1 GCA_027064245.1 Campylobacterales bacterium | reverse complement strand
ATTGTTGAGGATAAAAATTTTACTTGTTTTTGTATTTGTTCAAATTGTTGATTTATGTAGTTTTTATTTATCTTTTTTTGAGTTGTCATAAAATCTAATTGTGTTACAGTGATAATATTATTTATATTTCCAAGTGGTTGCCTCCACTGATGAGCAATCATACTTGTCATCTCACCCATTTGTGCTAGTCTTGATTGATGAAATAGATGTTTGTCTTTTTCTCTGTTTTTATCTATCTCAATCTTAATTCTTCTTTTTAAAATAATAATAAATAAGATAATAAATATAAATATAGCTAAAATTATTAATCCCACTTTAATAAGATATATTTTATCTATCCCTTTTTCAACTTTTACATTATACCAAGACTTTAGAATTTGCTGTTTTTCTTGCGGAGATATATCTATAATAGTCTTATTTAAAATACTTAATAATATTGGTTCATTAACACTTACTCCTAAACTACCACTAATTTTTTTATCTCCAACCCTTCCCATGATTTTAAGATCATCTTTAAAACTATACATAATACGATAACTCATTTTTAAAGATACAGAAATCGCACCATAAACTTTTTCATCATACACCATTTTTAAACCTAATCCTTTTGATGGGACGATTGTTAAATTTGGATAAAGTTTTTTGATATATTGTATTATATTTGAAGAGCTTTCTCTTATTGCAATTTTTTTATTCTTTAAATCTGAAAAATTTGCAATATATGGTTGATTGTTTTTTGTTACTAATACAAGATTGTCTTCACCGATACTATGTGTTGCTACTAGAGAATTATGGTTATTAAAGTTTGTAGAAATCAATGCTGTAATATCACATTTTCCTTTTTTAATAAATTCTATTTTTTGCTTTGCACCGCTAGTTTCTATCATTTTAAATTTTAAATTTGTTTTTTGAGAGATAAGATTAAAATAATCTATTGATATACCTGATAGTTTATGGTTATTTTTTATAACAAAAGGGAAACTAAATTTAGTATAACATACTTTTATGGGGTTTTTATTTTTAATATATTCTATTTCATTAGATGTGAAATTGATATCATCGACTCCATACAATGTTGAATAAAAAATATGGATAAAACTAAAAAATATAATAATTGTTTTCATATTAGATATTTAGTTTGTAACCCATTCCATAAATATTTACTATTATTGATACAGGAATTTTTTTCTTTAATTTTGATATTATAGGATTTAGTCTTTTTGGCGAAGCTACACCCATATTCATATCCCACAAATAGTAATATATATTATCGTATGTTACAATATTTCCATTATTTTTTATTAAAAGTTCCATAAATAGAATCTCTTTTTTTGTTAGTTTAATTTGTTGATTATTGAATAATAATTCTAATCTATCTAAATCAAAATATAGATTATGATTTAATTTAACCATTGTAGTTTTTATAAATAAATCATTATCATCTAATATTTTCGTAAATATACTAAGTATATCTTTTAACTCAAAAGGTTTTAATAAAAAATATACTATTTTCATATTTATAAATTCAATTAAATATTTTGGATCATTATATGCAGATATTATAATAATTGTTTGATTTTGATTTTTCTGATAAATCTTTTTTGATAAATCTACACCATTCATATAAGGCATCTCAATATCAGAGAAAACTAAATCATGATATTTATCATTATCTTTATGATAAGATAAATACTTATAATAACACTCTTCCCCATCACAAGCAATATCTATATTTTTAAAAAACTTATCCAATATCAAAATTGTATTTTTTCTAACTACTTCATCATCTTCTGCATATAATACAGTAAGATTTTTCGTTACATTATATATATTATTATATTCATCTGTCATTATATTCATCTAAGTTTAGATACGATCTTTGCATTAAATTGTAAACCCAATTACAGTCATATCATCATTTCTATCATTTCCTTCAATTTGCTCTTCCCACTCTGCCATCTCATACATAAACATCTCTTGTAAATCTGCCATACTCTCTTCACCATAGTCATCTATGATTTGGATAAATTTCTTTTTACCAAAAGGAAAATCTTTTGGCCCACCATTTTGGTCAAGATAGCCATCTGTAGTTAAAAATACTTTAGTTCCCTCTTCTACATTTTCTATAATTGTTTCTTTATATTTAAAATCAAATGGACATTGTTTGTAACCTACAGATTTTCTTGTACCTTTTACGGTTATTATCTCACCATCTGGTTTTCTATAGAAAAATGGTGATTCTGCACCACTAAATTTAATAATTTTTTCTTTTTTATTATAATAAAATACACTTCCGTCCCAACCAACATTTGAAATACTATCTGGATTATCTTGTTTTAGCATCTTTTTTAATCTATTATTGTAAAATCCCATAACCCAAGCAGTGCTAATCTCCATATCAGGATTATTATATATTTCAGCCATAAGCTGAGCTTCAACTGCTTTTACAAGCATAGTTACAAAAGCCCCAGGGACTCCATGTCCCGTACAATCAATACACATAATTAAGCATTCATCATCATTTCTTAGTTCATTAAATAGATATATATCTCCACCTACAGTGTCTTTTGGATGCCATATTACAAAATATTCTTGAAAGTATTTTCTAAAAATATGATTGTCTGGTATTAAAGAGCTTTGTATTAGTGCTGCATATTCAATTGATTCTTTAGTGTGTTTAATAATATTGGATAAATTTTTATTTGCTTCTTCAACTTTCATCTCTAAAGATGTATTTAAAATTTCCACCTCTTTTTG
>JAMOPZ010000158.1 GCA_027064245.1 Campylobacterales bacterium | reverse complement strand
ACTGAAATTATAACTTATAAGTGTTAGCAAAGTGTTAGCACTATTGTAAATTTAAAAAAACAGTTGTTCCTGTATCTATTTTTGATTTTATATCAATTTTAATACCCAATTCATCACATAGTTTTTTTACTATATGCAAACCTATTCCTATTCCTCTTTCATTTTCTTTATAAAATCTTTTAAAAACTTTATCTGTATTTTTTATACCTATACCTGTATCTTTTATACTTAGTATGTTATCTTTAAAGTTTATATATACTTTTCCATTTTTTTTATTATATTTTGCAGAGTTAGAAAGAAGATTATCTATGATCCTTATAAAGGCTTCTTTATTGTACATTACAATTCTATCTTCTATTTTAAATTCAAAAAGTATATCTGTATATATTTTAGATATAAAATCCACTCTATTTTTTACAACTTCTTTTAATGAAAATTTCTCTTTTTGTAAAGGTTGATTTTGTAAATAAGTTATTAAATTGTTTTGTAAAGCCAAAATTGTTGAAACACTATTTTCAATTCTTGATATTTTTGTATTGTTACCAAACTCTTTTTTCAATAAATAACTATTTAATTTAAGTGATGATATAGGGGTATTAAAATCGTGTAAAATATCTTTTATAAACTCTTCTGTTAATAAAAGTGCTTCTCGCAAAGGATGTAAGGTATACAATGAAAATAAAGCAGATAAGAATATCAGAACAATTAATACTACAAAATAATATATAAAAAACTTTCTTTTTATTTTTTGTATAGTATTTTTAATATAACTTTTTTTTAGTGAGATTTTAAGTAAAAAATCATTTGATGATTCTATATTAAACAAAGCATATAAAGATTTATCCTCTTTTAAAAGTTTATATGTTGTTAAATTTTTATTTTTTTGTTCAAAATTTATATCAAATTTATCACATTTTAATGTTAAACTACAAATCCTCATTTGTGTAAAAAAATCATTTTCTTTAGATAAAATCTCTTTTTGATATAAAAAATAAAATAAAACTCCTACTAAAATAGATAAGGAGATAAAAAAAAGTAAAAATCCTTTTATAAATGATTCTAATTCAGTTTTCTTCAACTATATACCCTATACCTCTAACATTTTTTATATCTAATCCTGTTGTTTTTTTTAGTTTATTTATAGCAACTCTTAGTGCTTGTGAAGATGGATGTTGCATACACTCTTCTAGGATTACTTTATCTACAACACAATTTTTAGATGTTATAAGTATATGAAACATATCTAAAAGCATATAGCTAAGATTTATAAGTGTGCCATCTTTTTTTAACTCTTTAGTATTTGGATTATAAGTTAAATCTTTATATATTATACAATCAAACTCTTTTTTTATTTTTGAATTTACTCTAAGTAATAACTCTTCTGGATCAAAAGGTTTTTTGATATAATCCATAGCACCAAGGCTAAAACCTTTTGTCATAGTTTTTATATCAACCATAGCACTTATAAATATAACAGGTGTGTTATCAGATGCATCTCTTAATGATTTTAAAAGTTCAAAACCATTTAACTTAGGGACATTAATATCAAGTAAATATAGATCATATTTATTATCATAAGTTAAATCACTAGCTTCATACCCATCTATAGCGATATCTACAAAAAAAGAATCACCCTCTAAAAGCTCCTTAATACTTTGTGCTAAAGTATCATCATCTTCTAATAATAAAATTTTTTTATCCATTTTTATCCTCTATTTAGAATAATTTTTGTGCATTATAACATATTTGACATTATTATAATGCAATAGATCTAAAACTACTTTTATTTTAATTTGGTATCATAGTACAAAAATATAATAGGAAAATTATGGCACAGTATATATTATTTGATACCGAAACAACAGGAAATCAAGAAGAGGATAGAATCATACAAGTTGGAGCTATGGTTGTAAGTAGTAAAAGTGAAGTGGATATCTATGATGAGCTATGTTTAGCACCATTGTCTATAAAAATAGAGGCTATGGAGGTACATGGTATCACCCCTGAGTTACTAGAGGGTAAAGGAAAATTTACAGATACAAAGTTTTATAAAACTTTATTGGGTTTAAATACACAAGATAATTATCTTATAGCTCATAATATGCCATTTGATTTAGGTATGTTAAAAAAAGAGGGATTTGAACCAAATATAAAACTTATAGATACTCTAAGAGTAGCAAAACATCTACTTCCTGAATCACCATATCATAGACTTCAATATTTTAGATACTCTATGAAACTATATCTTGATGAGCAAAAAGAGGCACAAAAATATAATATCACCATAAAAGCTCATGATGCTATAGGAGATGTGCTTGTGATGAAGCTACTTTTATCAAAATTGGTTATCCTTGTAAAAGAGAAATTTCCTGGGGTAAATCCTATGGTTAAGATGGCAGAGCTTACAAAAACACCTATTTTTATAGAAACTTTTAAGTTTGGTAAATATAAAGGTCAAAAGATAGAAGATGTTTGTGATAAAGATATAGGATATATAAATTGGATGATGGATAAGATGGAATTAGATACAGATCTTCAATATACATTAGATAAAATTATGGGGCATATATAGATTGATACTATATATCCATATCCCTTTTTGTGATAGTAAGTGTAACTATTGTGCATTTAATTCATACACATATTTGCATCATTTAAAAAAAGATTATATTAAAAGTTTAAAAAAACAATTACTTTATGAACTTAAAAACCAAAATAAAAAAATAGAAACTATTTTTATAGGTGGTGGAACACCAAGTACTATAGAAGC
>JAMOPZ010000157.1 GCA_027064245.1 Campylobacterales bacterium | reverse complement strand
TGCACCAAAATCATCTATTGCAATTTTTACACCATATTTTTTAACTTCACAAATAAACTCTTTTACTACATTGAAATCTTTAACATTTTCATCTTCGAGCAATTCAAATACTACTCTAGGAGCAAATTCTTTAAACTTTTTTAGTAGTTTAAAAATTTTTAATCTAGTAGTAGTCTGTTCTATATCTAATGCAGAAAGGTTTATAGAGATATCTTTCTTACATAGCTTTAAGACATTAAAAGATTGTTCTAAAACTAGATTTGTTATTTGAGTGTAGTAATTACTTTTTTTGGATGTTTCAAGAAAATGTATAGGAGTTAGTACTTTATCGTTTTCATCTATTAGGCGAACTAAAGATTCATATTTTGTTACTTCTTTAGTTTTGTTGTCTATAATAGGTTGAAAATATGAAATAATTCTAGAATTTTCAATAGCATTTTTGATTATAGAAACCGTTCTCATATTTTGTTTTGCTGTATTTTGTACTTGTGTTGCTAAGTTATTTGCTATTATAAAATTTTCTTTTGACTTTAAAATTTTCTTTATTCCTAGTTTTGCAGATTCCAATATTTTGTTTTTTTTATAGGCTAAACTAATTGCTATTGATATATCATAGTTTATATCGCCTAGTGTTATTTTATCGTTATTGAGAGTTTCTTGATATTTTTTTAGATTTTGTAGAAAATTAACTTTATCCACAAAGTATTTTTGTTTTTCAATTATAAATGCATATTCTCCATTTTCTAACTGATATATTTTATCAAAGTCATACAATATCGAAAATTTATCTTGTAAGTATGTAGTAACTCTATTTTGAATCATCTCTACTGTTTCATTATCATAAAATTCCATTGTCATATCAAATTTATCTAATTTTATATATATAAGGATTATCTCTTTAGCATTTTTTATTGCATCATTTAGCTGTTTTGAAGGAGACATAATACTTGTAATATCATTCCTTAATGATATATACTCTAAAATGTTGCCATTTATATCTAATATTGGCATTACTATAGCATCTACATAGTAGCTTTTATTGTTTTTTGCCTTATTCCTTACTATGTTATTCCAAATTTCTTTTTTGTCTTTTATTGTGTGCCACATATCTTTAAATATGCTTTTAGGATTATCAGGGTGTCTTACTATATTATGATTTTTACCTATGAGTTCTTCTTTTTTATAGCCTGAAATTTTACAGAATCTATCATTTACAAAAGTAATAATTCCTTTTGTATCAGTTTTAGAAACTATTGAGCTTGCATTAGTTGCTTTTTGGTACTCTTTTAAAAGATGAAGATTTGATTTTGCTTCATTTATATATCTATATTTTTTTACTACTTTATCTATCATTATGACTAGTTGTTCTAAGTCAATGGGTTTTAGTAAGTATCCATCAACTCCTAGTTTTATACTTTTCATAAAAAAATTGTCTTCGTTGTGAGCAGAGAGAATTAAAATTGGTATTTCATTATCTTTTTTTCTAATTTTTGATATCATTTCTAAGCCATTTAGTTTTGGCATATTTATATCAGTTATAATTAAATCTATATCATTATCTATAAATTTATTGTAGCCATCTTCTCCATCAACAGCTACTGTTATATTGTCAAAGAAATCTTCAAATATCATGTAGGTCATTTCTCTAGAGTCTATATTGTCTTCAACATATAGAAGTTTTAAGTATTTAGAGTACTGGATAACTTCATTCTCATTAATCATTTTCTTGTCCTAAAGTAATTTTGAATTTTGCCCCATATAGAACTATTTCGTTATTATATCTAGACTCTTCATTTGAAACCATTAATTTTCCACCGCAATGTTCTTCTATTATGATTTTACTCATATACAATCCTATGCCTGTACCATCTTTTTTTGTTTTTGTAGAGAAGTATGGATCAAAAATTTTATCTATAATATCGTCTGGTATTCCACCTGCATTATCACAAATATTAAGAGTTTCATTTTCAATTTGTATCAATATTGTAGGGTTGTTTATAGAGTTTTCTAATAGGGCATCTTCAGCATTTTTAATTAGGTTTAGTAAAACTTGTTTTAGTTCATTTTCATAAGTTATAAAATCTTTAGTTGACTTAATATCTATAATAAGTTTTATATTGTGATTGTCTAAAGAATTGTTTACTATATCTAAAATATCTTTAAGTATTTTTTCAAAATTTGTTTTATTTTTTGTTTTATTTGATTTAAAAAAGTTTCTAAAATCATCAATAGTATTACTTAAATGTTGAGAAAATTCTTGTATTTTATCTGATAGTTGTATAGCTACATCATAATCTAGTTTTTTAAGTTTTGCTTTTAAATTTATAACACTAGATGCTGCAGCAATAGCACTTAGTGGTTGTCTCCACTGGTGTGCTATCATACTCAGCATTTCACCCATTTGAGCTAAACGTGATTGTTGTTGAATCATCTCTTGTGCAAGTCTGTTTTTCTCTTCTTCTTGTTTTATTTTATTCATTAAAAGTTCATTATTTGTTATATCTAAGCGTATTGAGATATAAGAATCTATACGTCCTTTAGAGTTATAAAGAGGTTCTATATTTGCATATACCCAATAAAATCCACCATCTTTTTTTAGATTTTTTACTTTTCCTGTCCATGTTTTACCTTGTTTTATAGTATCCCATAGTTCTTCAAATGCTTCTTTTGGCATATCAGGATGTCTTACTATATTATGTGGGCTACCTATAAGTTCTGATTTTTTATAGCCAGATATAGAACAAAAAGCAGCACTAGCATCTAATATATT
>JAMOPZ010000156.1 GCA_027064245.1 Campylobacterales bacterium | reverse complement strand
CTTTTGGCAACTTAAAGTTTGATTTACCTTTTTTAATATATGCCCCATATCTTCCTATTAAAATTTGTATTTTTTCATCTGGAAAATCTTTTATTAAAGCTTTTGCTTTTTGCTCTCTTATCTCTTGTATTACCTCTAAAGCACGAGGTAATTCTATAGTATATGGATCATCCTCTTTTAGACTAAAATACTCAGATTTTATCTGTATATATGGACCAAATCTTCCAATATTTACTTTTACATCATTTCCATCTTGATCTTGACCTAAAACTTTTGGAAGCTGTAAAAGTACCAAAGCTTCCTCTAAAGTGATACTATTTACACTTAAATGAGATGGAATTGAAGCAATTTTAGGTTTCTCTTCATCCTCTTTTGTTCCTAATTGTACATAAGGACCATATTGACCAACTCTAGCAGTAATTGGCTTAGATGTTTTTGGATCTATCCCTAGATCTCTAATATCAGAAAACTTAGCTCTTGGAGCATTTTCCTCTTTATCTTTGATATTCTTTTCAAACGGTATATAAAACTCTTGCAATACACTTTGCCAAGCTATTTTACCCTCTGCTATCTCATCAAACTCCTCTTCAATCTTTGCTGTAAATCCAAGATCAACAATAGCTGGAAAATGCTCCACTAAAAAGTCATTTACTACTGTTCCTATTAAAGTTGGTTTTAATTTTTTATCTTCAGTTTTTATGATATACTCTCTTAACTGTATTGTAGCAATTGTTGGAGCATAAGTTGAAGGTCGCCCAATACCTTCAGTTTCAAGTTTTTTCACTAATGAAGCTTCAGTATATCTAGCAGGTGGTTTTGTAAAAAGTTGAGTTGTTTCAAACTCATCTACATTTAGTTTTGTTCCTATTTTTACATTTGGTAAAAATTTTTCAGTACTATCAAGCGCAGCTTGAGGATCATCACTACCTTCGGTGTAAGCTTTCATAAAACCAGCAAATACTATTTTTGTACCTTTTGCACTAAACTCATACTCCTTATTTTTTCCTGCACTTATTTTATATGTAGTATTTGCTACTACTGCTTGTGCCATTTGTGTTGCTAGTGTTCTTTTCCAAATAAGTGCATATAGTTTATATTGTGCATTATCAAGATACCCTCTTACATCACTTGGTTTTAAGTTAAGATTTACAGGTCTAATTGCTTCATGAGCCTCTTGAGCACCTTTTGCTTTACTTTTATAATGGCGTGGTTTTTCTAGTGCATACTCTTTTCCATACTCACTAGTTATTACATCTTTTGCTGCACTTGTTGCAAAACTAGATAAATTTACACTATCTGTTCTCATATAAGTTATTAATCCACCCGTGTGACCTGGAATATTTACATTTCCTTCATATAATTGTTGTGCTATTACCATAGTTTGTTTTACACCAAATCCCGCTTTTCTACTTGCTTCTTGTTGTAAAGTTGAGGTTGTAAATGGTGGTGCTGGGTTTCTTTTGCTTTGTTTTTCTTGTATATCTTCTAGTATATAATCACTTGCTATACAACTTTGTTTTATAAATAATGCATCTTTTTCATTTGTTACTTTTGCTGTTTTACCATCTATTTTTGATAACTCAGCACTAAAAGTTGGATCTATAATATGAAGTTTTAATTTCCAGTACTCTTCTGGTTTAAAAGCTTCAATCTCTCTTTCTCTATCTACTATAATTCGTACAGCTACACTTTGAACTCTACCTGCACTTAAGCCATATCTTACTTTTTTCCATAAAAGTGGTGATAACTTGTATCCTACAGCTCTATCTAATATTCTTCTTGCTTGTTGTGCATCTACTAAATGTTGATCCACATCTCGTGGATTTTCAAGTGCATTTAAAATAGCTTTTTTTGTAATTTCATGAAAAACTATCCTTTTTATAGGATTTTTTTGAATTTTTAGTGCAGGAATAAGATGCCAAGCTATAGCTTCTCCCTCCCTATCCTCATCGGCTGCTAGGTAGATAACTGTATCTTTTTTTATCTGTTTTTTTAACTCTGCTATAACTTTAGTTTTATCTCGTGAGACTAGATACTGAGGTTCAAAATTATTTTCAGGATCAAATCCTAATTTTGACTTTGGAAGATCTCTTACATGCCCCATAGATGCTAAAACTTTATACTCTTTACCTAAAAACTTAGATATTGTTCTAGCTTTTGCTGGTGATTCCACGATAACTAAATTTTGCATAGCAAACCTTTTATATTATATTAAATTGAATAGTATCATATCTTTTTTTTAACTAATATTAAATTATATATAATATATTAAATATCTTTTATCTTAAGTTATATTTTTAATCTCTTTTAAAAATAATTTTAAACTTTTCTTCTCTTTATAATCTAATTTATAAGATATTTTTTTTAAATATATTCTTATTTGTTTAGTTGTTAATTCTGTTTTTATAGCATATTGTTTTAATATATATTGAGGGATATATATTTTTTTTATTAAAAATTTTGATGCTAAATTATCAAAATAATTGTAGTGGTTATTTACACAAAATCTAGCAAAAATAAAAGGAAGATTATATTTTTCTTTCCAAGCTTTTGCTAAATCTATATAATTATTATTTTTATCTTCATAAAATTTTTTTAAAGCCTTATCTCCAATTATCACTTCACCTTTTAGACCTAAAACTTTAGCTAATGCATTTGAAGTATCAGATTGAAAATCATTTTTTTGATTCCCTTTTAAAAGTAATACACTATCTACCTCATTTTTTGCTACAATTCCTAGATCCAAACATCTACAATTTCTTGATTTAATAGAACTTATAAATGCTGCATCTATTTTTTTAGTTTTAAATTTTTTATTTATATATGATGGATAAGATTGTTTATATCCTATAATTTGTTTTATTCTACTAGATTTTATATATTTTTTTGTATAGATATGAAATGGCAATAAATTTATAAAATCTATTTTTCCTAAAATCATTTATGTTTACCTTTTTCATCCTCTATTCTAATCCTTACAGATGCAGCATGAGCTGTAAGCCCCTCTGTATCAGCAAGTAATGCACACTGTTTACCTATCTCATTGATCCCATTTTGTGAAAAGCTAATAATAGAGCTTTTTTTCATAAAATTTTCTACATTTAAAGGGCTATAAAATTTTGCAGTTCCACCAGTTGGTAATGTATGATTTGGTCCAGCTATATAATCTCCTATAGGTTCAGGGGTATTTGAACCTAAAAATATAGCTCCTGCATGTTTTATCTTTGGTAAAAGATCAAATGGATTTTGTGTCATCACCTCTAAATGCTCAGGGGCTATTTCGTTCATAAGATGTACTGCATATCCCATACATGAAGTTACTATTATAACTCCCCTTTCATCAATTGATTTTTTTGCAATTTCACTTCTACTTAACTCTTGTAGGTAGTTATCTACTTCTATACTTGTTTTATTGGCTATCTCTTGTGAAGTAGTTATCATAATAGAACTAGCCATCTCATCATGCTCTGCTTGACTTAAAAGATCAATTGCTAGATATTTTGGATCTGCTGTTTCATCTGCTAATATTCCTATCTCACTAGGACCTGCTATCATATCTATATTTACTTCACCAAAAACAAGTTTTTTTGCAGTTGCTACAAAAATATTTCCAGGACCTGTTATAACATCTACTTTTTTTAAAGATTTTGTTCCATATGCCATAGCTGCTATGGCACTTGCACCCCCTACTTTTAGAACCGTTTTAATACCACATAGATGACAAGCTGCAAGAAGTAACTCATTTGGCTCATTATTTGGAGTTGGAGTTGCTACTATTATCTCATCTACTCCTGCTACTATTGCTGGAATTGCATTCATAAGAAGGCTACTTGGATATGCAGCTTTTCCACCAGGAATATAAAGTCCAGCTCTATCAACAGCTGTTACTTTTTGACCCAATATTGTACCATTTTGTTCAAAATCTAACCAAGATTTTGGAAGCTGCTTTTCATGATAAGCTTTAATTCTATCATAAGCTAAATGAAGTGCCTCTTTTAGATCAATAGAGATATTATCATAAGCTTTTTTCATATCCTCTTGAGCTACATACAACTGTTCATCACTTTGAACTGTCCAGTTGTCAAATTTTTCTATATGTTTTTTTACTGCATCATCACCATCTTTTATAATCTCATCTATAATATTTTGTACTATAGTTGTAACACTTTTTATATCTACTTTTCCTCTTTGAAGAAGTTCATTAAACTCCTCTTTGAAGTTTGTATCTTTTGTATCTATTATTTTCATTTTATCCCTTTGCTTATTGGTAAATTTTGATTAAAAATTTCCAAAATTTCAATTATATTTTTATCTTTGTTTACTCTATAAATAATAGTATAACTTTTAAAAACCATATCTCTTATATTTTCATCATCATAATAATATGATTTTCTATATTTATATGGAAAATTATCTAAATTATCAATAGAATTATTTAATTTATTTTTAAAATTTCTTGCTGCATCTTTTTTATCTTTTGCAATATAAAATATTATATCTCTAAATTGTTTTTTAAAAGATTGAGTTCTTGTAATTTGCATTATAAATTATCTAACTCCTCATCCAATTTTTGCATCTGTATATCCCACTCTTCTTGATCATACATCTTCATAGTACCATTATCAACAGCTTTTAGTATCTCTTGTAATTGTTCTTTTCGCTCATAAAAGTATGGATCTATCTTTAAATTTGGATCTTTTATAAGCTCTATTTTACCATCACTTCTATCTATAAACTCCTCTACTTGTGAGCTATACTGTTCATCATATCGTATCATACATGCAGTCATCACATTATCCTTTTAAAGCTTTTAGTATATCTTTTACTGCTTGTTTTTCACTCCAATGTGTTACATCTATAGTAATATTTGCAACTTTTTCATACTCTTTTACCCTTTGATTATATATCTTTTTTGCCTCTTTAAGATCATTTAAAAGTGGTCTTTTTTTAAACTTCTTTTTAGAATTTGGAGCATTTTTAAGACCTTCTATAATTTTATCAAAAGTAGATTGCAAGTATATAACTGTACCTATTTTATGTAGATTTTTTTGTCTATAAAATCCACCACCAGTTGAGATAATAGTATTGGTTAAGTTTTTTTCACACCATATGGCACATTTTGTTTCTAATGCCCTAAAATATGGTTCACCATCTTGCTCAAAAATTTTTTTTATCTTTTTATTTTCAATTGATTCTATAAGATCATCAGTATCAATGGCAAAATAATCTGTAGCTTTTACTAAAGCCCTTGCTACTGTACCTTTACCCACACCCATAAATCCGATCAATATAATATTATTAGTTTTCATAAAATGTATTTTAGCTAAAAAACTCTTATAAATCTACACCAATAGCTTGACTTATATGTGTAAAACCATCTTTTTTTAGTAGTATTATTAACTCTTCATTTATATTTTTACACATAGATGGACCTTTAAATATAAATCCACTTAAAATTTGTACCAAACTAGCTCCAGCTTTTATTCTTCTATAAGCATCTTGTGCATCACTTATACCACCTACACTTATAAGAGTAGTTTGACCATAAAGCTCTTTTGCTAGTGCTTTAAAAAAATTATAAGATTTTTCACTTAATACTTTACCACTGATACCACCAAAATCTTTTGCATCTTTTAATAGTGTATAATCTTGAGTTGTATTTGTAGCTATAATACCAGCAGCTCCATATTTAACAGCAGTTTTACATAAAAGTATAGCCGTATTGCTGCTCATATCAGGAGCAATTTTAAGTAAAATTGGCTTAGATGTTAATGTTTTAGCCATAGTAAAAATCTCTTCTATAAATTTCTCATTTTGAAGATCTCTTAAATTTGGAGTATTTGGTGAAGAGATATTTATAGCTAAATAATCGGAGATATCTTTAAACTTATTTATCAATATCTTATAATCCTCTAGTGTATTTTGGGGAGTTGTTAGTTTATTTTTACCAATACTAGCTCCTATTGGTATATCATATGGATAGATGATATCTAAATTTATAGCTACCTCATTTGCACCTTTATTATTAAATCCCATAGCATTTTGTATAGACTCCTCATTTGGATATCTAAATAATCTAGGCTTTGGATTTCCATCTTGAGGAAGTGGAGTCATGGTACCTATTTCTGTATAGGCAAACCCCATAGCCATCATAGCTTTTACCATAGTTGCATTTTTATCAAAACCAGCTCCTAAACCTATAGGATTAACAAATTTCCTACTAAATATCTCTTGAGTTAACATAGGATCATCTATAAAATTTCTTTTTTTTAAAAAATGGTTCAAAAAGATACAATTTGGTAATATTTTCAATCCCACCTCTGCGATATTATGAGCAGTTTCTGGCTCAAAATTAAACATAATTTTTTTTATCATTTCATAATTAAACATATTTTTTTCCTTTATTTTTTTAGTTGTTTGAGTTTATCTTGTAAAGTTCTTATAGCTCTAGTTTTTTTCTTAAAATTTAAGCTTTGATCATGCATCAATTCTTGAAGTTTTTTTGTAAAAAAAGGTACCCCTAGATATAATATTTGTTGTTTTAACTCCTCTTGAGATAAAATCTTTAATCTTTCATCTACTAAAAGTCCCCTTAAATGTTCATGATCTTTATTTTCTAAAAGTAATTCAAACTCTTTTTTATGCACCTCAAACATCTCACTATGTAGATCTTGTGTTACCATTTTGTATAAAGTATCATCACTTATAGCAGATCGTATAATTGAAAGTTCCCCTAAATCAAAATTTGATAATGATAAGTTAGACACTCTGCTATTATCAAATTTTTGCACTTGGACATATTGCTCTTTTACATTTAAAACTCTTGCTATATATGAAGCATACTCCTCTTGAAGTAAAGGATTTAAAGTTTTTAGATAATTGTTTGTTTCATTTAATGCTTTTTGTTTTTGTTGCGGATCTACTAAATCATATTGATCTATAATATACTCTATAACATAATTTATAAAACTAATAGGAGATCTAAACATATTATTTAAATCTTCTATTTTATTCTCTTTTACCATATCTGCAGGATCTAAACCATCTTTAAAAATCACAACTCCACCACTAAACTCACCTAAGAGTAAACTAGCTTTATAAGCTGCTGTTTTTCCTGCATTATCACCATCATAAGCTAATATAATTTTTGCTTCAATTCTTGCTAAGATAGGTATATGCTCTTTTGTAAGAGCAGTTCCTAAAGTAGCAACAGTTGTAGTAAAACCTGCTTGATGTAACATAACAACATCAAGGTACCCTTCAGTTATAATAATCTGTTTTTGTTTATAAATATCTTGTTTTGCCAAATGATATCCGTATAATAATTTTGATTTATTAAATATCTTTGTTTGAGGGGAATTTATATATTTTGCATTATGTCCTGATATAGTTCTTCCACCAAATCCTACTAAATTTGAATTTATACTATATATTGGAAAAGTGATTCTATCTATAAATCTAGCATATAATCCATTTTCACCACTATCTATTAAACCAAACTCTTTTGCATCGCCTAAATTAAATAAATTTGATTTTAAATATTCTAAAGTTTGTGATGATTTAGGGGCATATCCTATCTCAAATTTTTCTATTGAGGTCATAGATACCCCTCTAGTTTTTAGATACTTTTTTACATTTTCATTACTAAAAAGTAATTTTTGATAATAATGATTTAGTTTTTTTATGATTGTTAAATCTTGTTTTTGTTTTTCATTATCATACTCAAGTGGTATATTATATAATCCTGATAATTTTTCTAAAGTTTGAGGATATGATAATTTTTCATACTCCATTACAAATTTTATAGCATCTCCACCTATACCACAACCAAAACAATGAAAGATCTGTTTTTGGGGACTTACTACAAAAGATGGTGTTTTTTCACCATGAAAAGGGCAACAAGCCTTAAAATTAGCTCCATTTTTTTTAAGTTCTATAAACTGAGATACTACATCTACTATATCAAGATTATTTTTTAGATTTTCTATAGAAGTAGGAGTTATCATATATTTTAAATAATCTACTCTATAGGTAATGTTATTTTAAACATTGCACCCTCAGTAGTATTTGTAACACTTAGCATACCTGATGCATTTTTTTCTATAATTGTTTTTGACATATAAAGTCCAAGACCTGTACCATTTTTATTTTTTTTAGTACTAAAATATGGTTCAAAAATTTTATTCATAATAATACTTGGTATCCCACCACCATTATCACTTATCTCAAACACAATATTATTGTGATATTTATAAAATTTTATATCTATTTTCCTATTTTGATTACATTTTTCTACAAGAACCTCTCTTGCATTGTTTAATATATTGATAAAGACTTGTAATATCTCATGTGTATGGATATTTATCTCTATATCTTCATCATAAATCAAATGTAACTCTATCTCATCTACTTTAAATTGATATGCCATTAACTCTCTTGCTTGTTCAAGTAATGCTGCAGCAAAAATCCTATTTTTATCTTTATTTGGATTAAAAAAGCTTCTAAATTCCTCTATTGTTTTTGACATTTGAGATAATTGTTCTTCTATAGATGATACCACATCTTCTAGTGTTTCATCACTTATCTCTCCATCAATTATTTTTTCTAATGGTAGTTTTTGTATAAGTATAGCTATAGCTTGAAGAGGTTGTCTCCATTGATGTGCTATCATAGATATCATCTCACCCATAGCTGCAGATTTTGACTGTTCTACTATAATATCTTGTTGTAATTGTGCCTCTTTTTTATATGTTATATCGTGTCTTATTGCACTATAACCTATTTTTGTACCGTCACTTGAATATAGTGAATCAACTGTTGCCTCAACCCAATAAATTCCACCATCTTTTCTTGTATTTTTAATCTCACCATGCCATGTTTTATCTGCTTGAATTGTTTTCCATAGATCCTCAAAAGCCTCTTTTGGCATATCAGGATGTCTTACTATATTATGAGGATGACCTATTAATTCCTCTTTTGTATAGCCAGATATATCACAAAATGCAGTTGAAACAGATGTAATAATACCTTGAAGATCAGTACTTGACATAATAATATTTTCATCTATTAGTTTTTCACTTATATTTAAAGTTTTATTTATAGCATTGATTGTTGTATAATAAGATTTTAATACACCTTCAAAGTTTTTTTCATATATATAAACAATATCTTTTTGGATCTCTAGGGAGTTTATATTTTGGATATAAGTAAACTCTATAAGTGCATTTTTAAACCCAGAACATATAGTAAAAAGCTCATTTGTACCTATATTTTTATTTTTTAAATAATCCAAAAATTTAAAAATCACAGGACAATTACCTATTTCTACTTTTTCTTGAATAACATCTATGTAATAATCAAATATCCCAAATGCATACTCTTTTATAAAAACCTCTTTTGCTATATTATATTTATTTAAAATAGTCATAACATCATTTGCAGATATCCAAAACTGCATAATACTTACTTTTGAAGACTTTAATTTATCAAGATGTTGTTTTAAAAGTGTCACTATTTATCCTTAAATTTATTTTTATATAAACTACAATCCATATTACTACTTTTTTTTACAATAACAGCAGGTAATTGTAGTGATTTAAAACCATATGCTTTACAACCATGTGGTTTATTTTTTTCCCAAGTAATATAGTAATATTTACATTGCTGACATATTATTCTATTAGTATCCATAAGCTTCATTATAGTTAATCTTTTGTTAAGATTAGATTAAGATTTTAAAAAACTCTTCTATAGTTATAGATTGTTCCTCTTTTGAATCTAAATCTTTTATCCAAATTGTATTATTTTTTAATTCATTTTCACCTATAAGTGCTATTGAGGTTGCTTTTGATTTTGTTGCATTATTTAGATGTTTTGAAAAACTTCTTACCTTATAATCTGTAATAACTTTAATATATTTTCTTTTTTTATTTACTAAAGAAAATACAAGATTATTAGCTGCTTCATCCATAGAACCTATATAAAGTATCTCTTGTGTAGTAAACTTTGGTTTTATTAGTTCTAAAAGACGCTCAATACCCATAGCAAAACCAATTGCAGGTGTAGATTTACCACCTAAGAACTCTACTAATCTATCATATCGTCCACCACCTGCTATTGCACTTTGAGCTCCTATTTCATCACTTACAAATTCAAATGCTGTTTTTGTATAATAGTCCAAACCTCGCACTAAATTTGAATCTACACTATAAGATATATTATTATAATCTAATATAGATTTTAACTGATTAAAATCATCACTACAATTAGTACATAAACTATTTGTTATTTTTGGAGCATTTTGAAGCTCTTTTTGACACGCTTCGTTTTTACAATCAAGTACTCTAATAGGATTTAGTTCTATTCTTCTGTTACAATCTTCACAAAGAGTTAAGTTTTTTAAGTGACCAACTAGATCTTCTTTATATTTAGGCATACACTCTTTACACCCTAGTGAATTTAAAAGTAATTTATATTTTATACCAAAAAAATTTAATATTTCATCTATCATAAGTATAATTGTAGCATCTTCATACACACTAGTTTGACCAAATGACTCACATCCAAATTGATGAAATTCTCTAAGTCTTCCTTTTTGAGGTCGTTCATATCTAAACATAGGTCCATGATAAAATATTTTTGTAGATCCACCTGCTTTATCTTTTTTATTTTGTATAAAGTATCTTACAACACCTGCTGTACCTTCTGGTCTTAAACATACATCATTTTTACCTTTATCTACAAACTGATACATCTCTTTTCCTACTATATCACTACTTTCCCCAACACTTCTTTTAAAAAGTGCTGTTTCCTCTAGTATGGGAGTTTCTATATAATTATAACCATATCTTTTTACTATTGTTGTGCAATTTTCAATAAAATAGTTAAATAATTTTGAATCATCATCTACTATATCTTTCATACCTCTTAACGCTTGTATATTTGCCATTTTTTACCTTTGTAAGTTATTTTTTAAAGTTGTATATTTTGTTAAAATTTTTTTATTATTATATTTTAATGCACCTTTGATTAAAATATCACATTTTTTTATTAAAGCATCTTTTATCTCTTTATGATATATGCTATTTAGATGTTTTTTTAAAGCAATTATTCTATATATATCTATAAATTTTGCATTAAAAGAGAGCTGATCACTATGTCCTGCTATTTTATTTATTAATTGTTCATCAATAAAACCAAACTGATATTTTCTTAATATCCTAAGCCACATATCATAATCTTCACATACTTTTAAATTTTCATCAAAATACCCAATATCATCAAAAATAGATCTATGTATCATTACTGTAGATGCGCCTATTAAAGTAGAAGATATATTATCTATAAAACTACTTTTATTTTGTTTTATTTGATGTTTTTTTTTCTTTATTTTTTTATTATTATAAAACCAAGCTTCATCTGTATATGATGCTAAAATAGTAGGATATTTTTTATGAAATAATATCTGTTTTTCTATCTTATTATTTATCCAGATATCATCACTATCTAAAAAACATATCCAATTGTATTGTGCATTTTTTATCCCTGTATTTCTTGCACTTGAAACACCATTGTTTGATTGTTTTATATATTTTACATTAGGATAGAAAGATACTATTTCAAAACTATTATCAACAGATCCATCATCAATTACTATAATCTCTCCATCAAAAAAAAGCTGGTTTAATACAGAGTCTATTGTATCTTTTAAAAAAGATGCTCTATTGTAAGTGGGGATAATAACAGATATTTTAATACAAAAACCTTAATAATCTAAAATAATATTAGTTATTTACTTGATTCTGCTGGTTCATCTATATATCCCATTCGTACTGCTTCATTATGGATCTTTGTTCTTAAAAGATCAAGTCTCCAATGATGTCTTGAAGCAAACTCTAAAATCTCTTGTTCTCTTTCATTCTCATCACAAAAAAGATATATTCTTTTCATAAAAAGTTTAGGAATCTGTATAGCAATTAATTGAAAATAATTTTCTTTACAACTCCTAGAACAAAATGCTTTACTCATGGCAATCTTTTTTTTACAAAAAGGGCAATGTGACATATTTTATATTTCCTATTTTTAATTTTTTATTGGTACTAGTTTGTAGTAATTTGCATTTGTAACATCTTGTACATATTTTGGATCTGTTTCATGTAAAGCAATTATTTGAATCTCTTGTCCATATAATACCCAACCTTTATACTTATCATCCTCTAATACTCCAAGAGAAAACATCTCTACAAGCTCATCTTTTGACACTATTTGCTCTTCCATTTTATCTACCTATCTTATTTTGTTTACTATCTATTTGATAGCCTTTTGAAGAATTATTTTTTATAATACCATGATATGTTTTTTTTCTAATTTTATTTACAACATTTCGCATAGTAAAAATACTCATAGGCTTATCTTTCCAAACTTTCTCTTTTATCTCATCATATGAAATAATTTTGGTTGAATTTTCTACTAAAAGTTTTAGAACATTAAATTCAAATTTTGTTAATTCTACTTCATTATCATTGTGATAAAATCTAGTTCTATATGCATCATAATAAAAATCTTCATTTAAAAAAACTTTATCTGTCCTTTTTGATTTATTTAAAGCTACTATTATATCAAGTCTTAGATCATCAAGCTTAATTGGATATTTTATAATAGATACTACACCTACATTTAAACAATCTATTATATTTGTATCATTAATATCCTCTAAAATAACAATTTTTGATATTAATGGTACACTGCAAGACAATTCATTCATAAGCTCTAATGCACCATTAAAATTATAATCAACTATAACAATATCAGGCTTAGTATCAATAATATCACTAGCGAGATTAGTAAAACTTAATAATTTAATATCACTTAAAAAATGAGTTAAATCAGTTTTTATTTGATCATTTTGAGTAACACAAATAATGGTCATATTACTAAATTTTCTTAATTGTTTAATCATAACTATCTCTTTATTATAAAAATTTTATTCCATTATACCAAAAATAATTATTTTTGTCAAAAAATAAAAAATTAATCCAGCAATTCTAACTCTAAAATATTAGTTTTTAGAGGTGCACTTTATTATTTTAAAATAGAAGATAGATCTTTTATCATCTGTTTTGTTCTAATTTGTCTACCTTTTGTAGTAAGATGATAATCGGTATTAAAATAATATTTTTTCTCATACATATATTTATAAGGATCTCCTATATATATCCACCCTTTATTTTTTATAATTTTAGATAGATTAGTATAAAACCATTGCTCTGTTTTATCATTTTTATAAGTTTTAAAATATAATAAAGTAGATGGGGTAAATATAACTTTAACATTTTTTTCTTTACACCATTGTACAAAATTAGTTAGATATTTAAATCCTAAACTATTTGAATTATAATTTATTCCATAATGATTTGCTTTTAGTTTATCTAATTCTTTTTTTATTGAGGTTGTTTTTGCTTTAAAAGTAGCTCCTAGTTGATCACCATATTTATCTATATTTCCAGATCTATATAAACCATATTTTACAACTGATCCACCTTTTGCCATATATCCGTCATATATTCTTTTTAAAGGTATATCCCATATCATATAAAATTGTTCCTTTAAAGTTAGTGACCAAAATGCATCAAAATCTCTACTAAAGATATAATCTATCATCTGTATATTTGGTATCCCATCATAATTGTATAAAGAGTATTCTAATGGTAATATTACTATATCATCTTTTTTTATTATCTGTTTTGCTTTATAAAGTATATATGGTAAATATACTCCTGCATTTACCCCAAAATTTACCACAGGCAAACCAAAAGCTTTTTGAAGTTTTTTTGAATCACACCCAAACATACTATTTGATCCTGCTACTATTATAATCTTTTTTGATTTTATATTATTTGCTATAGTTATCTTTTTTTTATATACATCATATACCCATTGTGACATCAAAGTGGGACGATCTATTTGAAAGTAAATTACACTTATCCATATAAAAAATAGTATAAAAAAAGTTATAAAAAAATTTCTAAAAAAAATCATATAAAAACCTAAAAATTAAAATAAACAAAGCTATTACTAGGAGTATTTGCCATAAACTTTAAACTAATAAAAAACATACCACCTGCTATATATCCCCAATAAGATGGAAGCTTTGTATCTTTTGCTTCTGGTTTTATTAGTTGTGATATATTTGGCAATACAAATACTATAATACTACTAAAAAATAGCATTATATATTGTTTTGTATCACCACCAAAATTATCAAATAAAAATAGTTTTTTATATAAATCAATAGCACTAGATATATCACTACTAAAAAACAATACCCAAAGAAGTGTTACATAAACAAAAGTTAAAGTTATAGCGATATATTTAGACAATGTTATTTTAGTTATATGTACTATAATTAGTCCAATACCATGCATAGCACCCCATAGTACAAAACCCCATCCAGCTCCGTGCCATAATCCACC
>JAMOPZ010000155.1 GCA_027064245.1 Campylobacterales bacterium | reverse complement strand
TAATAATCTCATAATCATATTTAAAATTATGAAGAATTAATTTATATTTATTTAAATTCTCTATTGCCTTTTTTGCACTTTGTAGTGATACTTGCTTTCCTACTCCTAGATAAAAATGCTCTATTGGTACATAGTAAGCTTTATTTGGTTCAAAACAAAATGAAAACCCAACTATCTTAGCTGTTTTTGTATCCAAAGATGTAGTTTCAGTATCAAATGCAACCAAAGAGTTAGCTGGAATCTGTTTTAATACCTCAAAAAGTTTAGCATCGTTATCTAAAAGTATATAATCACAAATATAACTTGGTGCTTCATATATATCCTCTTGTATATAACCATCAGGTATAGTAGTTTTATAGTTTAATCCACTTTTATGAACCTTATCTAAGATTTTATTCATGCCATATTTTTGTAATAATGGTGCTATTTGTAAAATAGGATTTACATCTGGAAGTTTTAAACAATCTATACTTTCAAACTCATCTAAACTATAAGCATCTTTTTTAAGTGTTACAAGATCATAGCTAATATATGCTAGCTCCTTACTCTCATTTAAAAGTTTTATCCATCTTGGTTTTTCAATATTATTAATATTTCTATAGATATTATCTATATTTCCAAATTGTTCTATTAAAGCTTGTGCAGTTTTTGCACCTACACCTTTTACCCCTGGTACATTATCGGCACTATCTCCTAAGAGTGCTTGATAATTTGTAAATTGATTTGGATATACACCATATTTATCATAACACTCTTTTACAGTTATTGTTTTTTTCTTTATAGGATCAAACATAGTTATACCATCTTCAATTAGTTGATATAGATCTTTATCGTGACTTACAATTCTTACATCTAAGCCTTTATTTTTAGCATCAAATGCCAATGAAGCTATAATATCATCTGCTTCAAAACCAACTTTAGCAGCACTATAAAATCCCATCTTCTGAATAAACTCAATAGCAACTGGAAGTTGAGCTTTTAGATCCTCAGGAGCTTCAGGTCTATGAGCTTTATACTCTTTATAAATCTCATTTCTAAAAGTATCCCCTTTGCTATCTAATGCAAATATTAGATAATCTGTTTGAAAATCTTTTCCAATACCTGCAATAAAATTCATAAATCCTGTTAACATACCTGTTGGAAAACCATCTTTACTTCTAAGTGGCGGAAGTGCATAATAGCTTCTAAATAAAAAGCCAAATGTATCTATGATTGTTAGTGTTTTTTTCATATTTACTCTTTTTTAATTACAAGTTGATGCTATATCAAAGTTTAATTTTTCTAAATCTTCAAGCTCTTTTGAAGCTATTTTTCCATTTGTTGTAAGATAATTTCCTATTACAATTGAGTTTGCTCCATATTCAAATACTTTATATTGATCATCTTTTAGTGTAGATTCTCGTCCACCTGCAACCATTATCATAATATCTTTACCTAAAGTTTCTCTTGATAATTTTATAAGATCTAAAGCCTCTTGTTTATCTAAAGTATTTTTTGTAAGCGGAAGTGCATCATTTGGATGAAAGAAATTTATAGGCATACTTTGTGGATTTAGCTCTTTTATAGAGTTTAACATACTTATCCTATCTTCTTGAGCTTCTCCCATACCAAATATACCACCACTACATAGATTTAAATTTGCACTTTTTATATTAAGACAAGTTTGATATCGATCCTCCCAAGAGTGTGTAGTACAAATAGTAGGATAAAACTCTTTAGATGTTTCTAAATTATGATTATAGCTATTAATTCCAGCTTTTTTTAGCTCTTTTAAATGATCAAGAGAAGCTATACCATTACAAGCTATAAGATTGAGATCTGATATCTCTTTTTTTATAGATTTTGCAATTTTTGCTATAAATTCTACTTTTTTATCATCTAATCCAGCTCCTGCTGTAACTAAACAATACCCTATAGCTTTATTTGATACAGCTATTTTTGCCTCTTTTATAATATCATCTAATGATTTTTCCTTATATCTTTGAATATTAGCTTTATATTTTACACTTTGTGTACAAAATTTACAATCCTCATTGCAAGTTCCACTTTGTACATTACATATTGCACATAGATATATTTTTTTTCTATTCATAACTTAACCTCTTTATTTGATATTATATATTATTGTAGTTTTATTTTTTTGTTTTTGTATCTCTACTAATGATAAATTAGAAATATTGAAATTCATCAACTCCCCTAATGATGATATATTGTTCTTTGCCATTATTTTGACTATTTCACCTCTATAATGTTTTGCCCAATGTGATACAACTTTACCATCTTTTAAAAATTTCATAGTGATATAAGGGTATGGTATTTTATAAAATTTATCATAAAATCCAGCTCTTAAGTCCAATATCTCTTGATCTTTTAAGATCTCATCAAGATATGGTTTTAAACACTCTTTAAAATATTTAATAGTATCAAGTGTTGGTAATATTTGTCCTTGTTTAAACTTGTAGTTTGGAATACAATCATCAGCTTTTAATACTCCAAAAAGATTTGAAAATATCAATATATTTTTGTCACAATAGTTTTTTGCTTGGATTGTTAATTTTTCATATCCTATAGCTTCATAGGCAACCCCTGTATATCTTTGGATCGCTTTTAGAGTTGGTTTATCTTGTATGGTTGTTTGATATTTTTGTACCTCTGTTAATTTTTTAAGTCCAAACCAAGTAGATAACTCCTCTTGTGATCTAGATGTTACATAATCTTCATACAATGATATAGGCTTTATTTGAAACTCTTTTAATTGAAGTGGTGTTTGGGTA
>JAMOPZ010000154.1 GCA_027064245.1 Campylobacterales bacterium | reverse complement strand
ATTTTAGTACAAAAAGTGAAAAAAATGGTACAGGATTAGGACTTTATATGTCAAAAATTATGATAGATGATCATCATAATGGTAAATTAGAGGCTAAAAATATTGACAATGGTGTAGAATTTACTATTAATATAAAATCTACAGATTGTTTATAGATCTAAACCAAATAAAATTTTTTGATTGTTCTTTTTTAAAATATAATATGTAATATTACCATTAGATTGTTTTTTAAATCTAAATTTTTTTATATTATTTTGTAGTTTATCTACATAAAGAGTATCAAAAAATTTATCGTTTAATTTGTTTTTATTAAATTTTATTTTACTCTCTAATCGTAAAAAATTGTTATCCTTAGAAATAACATAAGTAACATAACTATAAAAAGGATTATGATAGATATGAGATGTTTTAAAAGTTACTACAGAATTACCTCTTCTATCTTTTGTGATATTTACATCGCTTGTTTTATTTAAAAGATCTAAAAATAATATTTTTTTAAATAGATTTATATCTAATTTCTCATTTAACTTTTTTTCATAAAAAAGATTACTTTTTGTAGTCATATCCAATGTTTGATATAAAAAAATAACTATCATAGAAAACAATACAATAGATATTAAAACCTCTATTAAAGTAAATGCTTTATACTTTTTCATCTATTTTTTTACACTATCTAAAGAAAATGTATAAAATATTTTTTTTATCTTATTTTCTATTGTATATGTTGTTTTTTGTATATGTGCTACTTTTAGATAATCATTTTTAGGCAATAATAGATCTTTGTCTTTTTCATCTTTTATTATAATTTTAATCTCTTTAAACTCTTTTCTAATAGTATCATCATCAAAGTTAGCAACATCATAAAGATATATATTTTTATCTCTATTGTTTTGTTTATCTGTTTTACAAACCAAAGAGATATAACTATTGTATAAAGAGGTATTTTTAAACTTTTCTATTGATGTTATATTATTTGTTTGTATTTTAAGAACAGCAGTTATTACAACTGCTATTAAAAAGATTGATACTAAAACTTCAACTAAAGTTATAGCTTGTTTTTTTTGTGACATATAACTAATCTATCTTGAAACTCTCTTTTAAAGACTCATCATCATCTTTTAACTGCCTTATTCCAGCACCTCTATACCCTAGCTCTTTTAATCGCTCAACTAAAGGTGGATGTGAATAAAAAAAGAAAATATAAAGTGGATGAGATAGTGGAAAAGATTTATTCTCATTTGCAAGTTTTAATAATGCATTTACAAGATCCTCTTTACTACTTAGATTGCTTCCAAACTCATCTGCCCCATATTCATTGTGTCTACTAATAGCTGAAATTAAAGGCATTAAAAAAAATGATAATATCCCACTAAACATTAAAAACACTGTAATAATAGCATATGGCTCATTATTTAGATGAAGTTGTAAAAAAAGCTCATCTGGTAAGTTTCCAAATATAGCAAAAAATACAAACATAACAAATCCCATAATAGCTATATTTTTAATAATATCACCATTTTTAAAATGTCCTAATTCATGTCCTAAAACTGCTAAAAGTTCATTGTGTGATAATTTTTCTACTAAAGTATCAAATAATACTACCCTTTTTGTACTTCCTAGTCCTCCAAAATAAGCATTTAGTCTATTATCCCTCTTTGAAGCATCTACACTAAACACTCCTTTACTTTTAAATCCAACTTTTTCTAAAAGATTATTTATCTTACTCTCTAACTCTTTATCTTCAAGCGGTGAAAACTTGTCAAACATCTTATCTCTTATAATTGGATATACCATATTTATAATAATAATTATAGAAAATATAAATACAAATCCCCATATCCACCATGAACTAAAATTACCTATTATCCAAGACAATCCACCAATAGCCCCACTACCAAAGATTAAAAACAATATTCCACTTTTTATAGTATCTTTTATATATAATTGTGGTGTCATATTTGAAAATTTAAACTCTTTATCAAGTTTAAAAGTTTTATACAAATCAAATGGTAAACTTAAAATCCAATTTATTATAATAAAACTATCTACAAAAATAATAGCTTTTACAATACCACTATATTCAATAGTAGCTTCATCCAAAAACTGCAATCCAAAACTAATCCAAATAAAAAATACAATAAAATCATATCCACTATTTATTAAATTTAATCGTTGAGATGCAATACTATAATTCCCTGCTATTACAAATTTTGTAGGTGTTAATATAACTGCATCTTGCTTTTTTGCTTTTTTTACATAATCTATTTGCATAAAAATTGTATAAAAGTTTACAAAAAAGTATATACAATAACCAAATATAAATATCTCTAACATTTTTCTTCCTTTTTTATTATCTTACAATATGCCCTACAAATTTAGAGCTATCATCAAGGATTTTACCACCTTTTCTAAATCCCAATCCACAAGCTTCATAAGCATAAAAAACTCCAGCTTGATAAAATTGATTATCTATATCTTTTGGTAGTTCTACATACTCTTGATATATAGGTTTAAAGTTTTCATACTCACCATTTG
The DNA here is from genome assembly GCA_027064245.1 of Campylobacterales bacterium. Lineage (GTDB taxonomy): Bacteria > Campylobacterota > Campylobacteria > Campylobacterales > Arcobacteraceae > JAIOSF01. Next base: position 260 of record JAMOPZ010000154.1, on the reverse strand, counting down.
TACTTATATCTAAAGAGTTATCACTATTAATAATAGCTATATTTGCACCTTCTCGTCCAAAACATCTTTTTTCAACCTGTTTTTTACCAATAAGTGGTTCAAAAGAGGTTTCTAATAAAAGTGGATGATTTGGATATAGATCCCAAAGTATTTTTAATATCCCTTTACTTTGAAACAATAAAGTATATGCAGGATTAAAAATAATAGCTTTTTTATTTTTTAATATATCTGTTAATATAACTGCTAATTCACCTTCATCA
>JAMOPZ010000153.1 GCA_027064245.1 Campylobacterales bacterium | reverse complement strand
TATTATAAAAGATAAAAATCTTTTATACTCTATATCTGAGGTTGTTAAAGTTATACAATCTATTACAACAAAAGATAAAGATAAAATTCTTATTATTGATGATTCTACATTTATATGTAAACAAATCACTACTATCTTAGAACCTAGAAACTATAAAGTAACATCTGCTTTTAATGCAACTACAGGATTGGATCTTTTATATAAAGAGGAGTTTAGTTTAGTTATTTTAGATATGGAATTACCAGATATGCATGGTATTAAAGTATTAGCAGAGATTAGAAAAAATAGAAAGTGTTTGTATATACCTGTGCTTGTTTTATCAGGAACCTCAACACCACAAATTATAAGAGATAGTTTAAAAAATGGTGCAAATGATTTTTTAAAAAAACCATTTGTTTTTGAGGAGTTTATATTAAAAGTTGATCTATGGATAGATTATATAAAAAAAAGCAAAGCACTTAAAGATAAAACTAAAGAGTTAGAATTTGTTAATAATCATCTTCAAGAACTTGTAAATAAAGAGGTTCAAAAAAATAGAGAAAAAGATAAGTTAATGTTTACTCAATCAAGGCAAGCTCAAATGGGAGAGATGATAGCTATGATAGCACATCAATGGAGACAACCTCTAAACTCAATAGGCATGGCTTCAAATTTAATAAGTTTTCGTTCAAAAATGGGAAAACTAGATAATACAACTGTAGAAGAGCTAACACAAAAAATAAATACATATATAAAACATTTAAGTACTACTATAGATGATTTTAGAAACTTTTTTAAACCACAAAAAAAGATGGAGTCTACAAATTTTGATAATATTATAAAAAAAGCTATAACATTATTGGAACACTCTATAACTCAAGATGGTATAGAACTAAAAATAGATATAAAAGATATAAAAGATTTTATTGCATATGAAAATGAGTTAATTCAAGTATTATTAAATTTATTAAAAAATGCTCAAGATGTATTAAAAGATAATAAAATAAAAGATCCATATATATCTATTGTTGCATATCAAACAACTCTTACTATAGAAGATAATGCAGGTGGTATTCCACAAGATATATTACCTAAAATATTTGAACCATATTTTTCAACTAAAGATAAAGATGGTACAGGACTTGGTCTTTATATGAGTAAAGTTATTGTAACAGAACATTTCAATGGAGAATTTTTAGTAGAAAATAGTAAAAATGGAGCTAAATTTACTATAAAATTATAATTAAACTATTATTTAAAGCAATTGTGTTAAAATGATAAAAGTTTATATAGCAAAAAAGGTAAATTTATGAAAATTATAGCAAGCAACTTTAAAACAAATCATACAAGAAAAACAACTAATTCATTTATAACTAATTTAAATGATTTCTTACAATCAACAAATATAAATAATGAAGTTTATATTTTTCCACCAGCAACTGCACTGGATAGTTTTGATACAGTATCAAATTTATCTATAGGTGTTCAAAATGGTTATTTTACAAAAAATGGTTCATTCACAGGTGAAATAGGAACAGACCAAATAGAAGAGTTTGGTATAAAAACTATTCTTATAGGTCATAGTGAAAGAAGACATATTTTAGGTGAAGATCAAAAAACAATAGCATTAAAATATAATTATTATAAAGCATTAGGATATAAAATTATCTATTGTATAGGTGAGCCTTTAGAGGTAAAACAGTCTGGTCTTACAGAAACTTTAGGGTATATATGGGAACAATTTGATGGGATAGATCTGAATTATGAAAATCTTATATTAGCATATGAACCTGTATGGGCAATAGGTACAGGTATATCAGCTACTATAGAAGATATAGCAACAATTCATAAAAAAATCAAGAAAAAAATATCAAAACCATTACTTTATGGTGGAAGTGTAAAGCTTGCAAATATACAAGAGATATTAAATATACCAAATGTAGATGGTACTTTAATAGGTACAGCATCTTGGCAAATTGATGATTTTAAAGAGATGTGCAAAATAACAAATAATATAAATTAAAATAGTAATTCTTACTATTTTAAAGTGTATATAAGTGAGATATATCTTTCTCCTCTTGGTTTAAAAAATCACCAAATAAAATCAAAGCTATCCCCTTAATATGAGATACTTTTGATTTAATATCACTAATAGTACCTTTATATATTTTTTCATCACTCCATGTTGCTTTTTCTACTACATAACAAGGTGTATTTGGGTTGTAGCCCATCTTAAGAGCTGTAGTTTTTAGTTTATCTAAAAGTAAAATTGATAGATAAAATACAATAGAAGAGTTTTTTAAGGCTAAAATAGTCTCTAGCTGCTCTGGTTGAGGTGTTTTTCCTTCTACTCTACTTAAAACAATAGTTTGTGAAACACCAGGTATAGTGTATTCAATACCCAAAGATGCAGCAGCTCCAAAAGCAGCACTTACACCAGGAACTACACTGTATGATATATTTTTTGATTTTAAAAATTTTATCTGATATGCTATAGTTGAGTAGATACTAGGATCTCCTGTATGTAGGCGTACTAGTTTTTTATCTTTGTATTGTTCTAAAAAAGAAAATATCTCATCGTAACTCATAGATTGAGAATCTTTTATAATACAATCTTCTTTACACCAAGATAATACCTCTTTTGGTACTAAAGATCCTGTATATAGTACTATATTGGCTTCTTTTAATAGTTTCATACCTTTTACTGTAATAAGATCAGGATCTCCACAACTAGCACCTACAAAATATATCATATATTACCCTTAATTTTTCATTTTATTATATCACAAAGATTGTCATTTATCAACTATAATATAG